>DXDP01000499.1 GCA_019115445.1 Candidatus Nocardiopsis merdipullorum | reverse complement strand
AAGATCACCGCAAGCGAAGCGGAGCGGTGCACCCTTCCGGTCACCGTCCTGTGCGGGGCCGACCGAAGGCGCCCCGGGCCGCTCGTGCGTGAGACGCCCTCCTGAGCCCCCTGCGTGACCGCACCCGACGTGTCCCAGCAGGGAGCCTCCCAGCGTAGGCGCGACCCTGTTTTCCGGATGCGGGTTCCTCTCCGAAAACCGCATGCGGCACTATGGATGGGTCCGCATTCCGCCGAAGACGTTGAGGAGTCAGCCATCAGCCGTTTGGTGCTATGGAACATCGACCTCACTCTCCTGGACGTCGGCAGGGTGATGAGGGCCGCTTACGCCGAAGCATTCGAGAAGGTCACCGGCGAGCCACTGGTCTACCTGACCTCGGCGGCCGGACGTACCGACTCGGAGATGTTCTTCGAGTTCTGCGCCCGCAACTACGTCGACGTGGAACCGGACTCCGACACCCTGGCAGAGTTCCTGGCTGCCCTGGAGGAGTCCTTCGCCCACCGTTCCGACGAGTTGTTGGCCAAGGGCCGGGCGATGCCGGGGGCGGCCGCGTCCCTGGCGGCAGTGGCCAACATGCCCGACACCGTCCAGACCGTCGTCAGCGGTAGTACCCGTGCGAACGCGACGGCGAAGCTGGTCGCCTTCGGCCTGGACACGTACCTGAATCTGGCCATCGGTGGGTTCGGCTCGGTGAACTATCCCAAGTCCAGCCTGATCCAGTCGATCCGGTTGCATGCTGCCGGTGAAGGTGGCCCGGTCTACTCGGAGGAGGAGACGGTGCTCATCACCGACTCCGTTCCGGACGTACGTGCCGCGTTGATCGGCGGTGCCGTTCCCATCACGGTACTCAGCGGTTCGGAGACGGAGGGGCGACTACGCGACGCGGGTGCCCGCTTCGTGCTCCCCGACCTGCAGGATCCCCGCGCGGTGATGACAGCCGTGGCACAGGCGGCGTCGTGATGGTCTCCGTGGGAAAGAGAACAATCCACGCAACGTGGCCATAGTTGGGACTTTAGGTGCAATCCATACCTGACAGAAGGTAACCACCACATAGCGGTGTTGGTCGTGTGCTCGTACGCCAAAACCAGTAGTCTGGTCCGCGAATGGGCTGCTGAACGGGACAACGAAGTCTTGTGACATCGGCCCGTTCGGATCCATTCGCCTGTGCGCACAGGTACCAACCCGACCCGTCCATATCAAGTGAATGTCGTGCGGCCACGGCATGTCACGAAATCCATACATCAGCACAGAAATTCACAGATCATATGACTGGGTCTTCTCCCGGTGCTCGCACGACGTTGCTCACAAAGGAGTGGCATACCTCTATGTCCGAGCAAACCGACGCCATTCTCCAGAAGTTGCTCACCGACGCGGCGGCTCAGTGGTCGCCGGGGAAGCGACTCGGCTCGGAGGAGGTGGACAAGGTCCGCCGCTTCCTCCCCTTGTACTACCGGCACGCCGATCCCGAGGAACTCGCGGGACAGAGCCCCGAGCAGATCTGCGGCGTCGCCGAGGCGCACCGCGCCTTCGGTGCCGAACGTCGTCCCGGTCGTGCCAAGGTGCGCACCTACACCCCGACCCAGGAGAACGACGGTTGGGAACAACAGAACAGTGTTGTCGAGATCGTCACCGACAACGCTCCCTTCCTGGTCTCCTCCGTCACCATGGCCCTCGACGAGCTCGGCGCCGGCATCCGGCGGGTCATCCATCCCCAGCTGACCGTCGACCGTGACATCGAAGGACGCCTGCTCGACGTCGACCCCGAGATCGGCGGCGAAGGCATGGTGCCGACGGACGAGTCGTGGATACACATCGAGATCGACCGTCAGTCCGACCCCGCACGCCGCAAGGAGACCACCGAGCGGCTGGAGCAGGTCCTCGCCGACGTCCGTCACGTGGACGAGGACAACGCCAAGATGCAGGACCGGATCACCGGCGTCGCCGACGAACTCGCCGACCACCCCGACCGGCTCGTGGCCGGGGGAGTGGACGAGCGCGAGATCGACGAGAGCGTCGACTTCCTGCGCTGGGTCTCCGGACACCACTTCACGTTCTTGGGCTACCGCGAGTACAGCCTGGTCACCGATGAGAACGGTGACGATGCCCTGCGTCCTGAAGCCGGGACCGGACTGGGTCTTCTGCGCATGGACTCGCCCGCTTCCACCAGCTTCGCCGCTCTACCGCCCGCGGTCCGCGCAAAAGCCCGTGAGCCCTACGTCCTGGTGCTCACCAAGGCCAATTCCCGCTCCACCGTCCACCGTCCCGAGTACCTGGACTACATCGGGGTCAAGAAGTTCGACGACCGGGGCGCCATCATCGGGGAGCGTCGATTCCTCGGTCTGTTCACGCCCCGGGCCATGAACACGAGCATCGCGCAGACCCCCATCCTGCGTCGCAAGCAGGCCGAGATCCTGGCCCTGTCCGGCTTCGATCCCGACAGCTACGACGGCAGGGACCTCGTCGAGCTGCTGGAGACCTTCCCCCGAGAAGAACTCCTGCAGATCCCGGTCGACGAGCTACGCGACATCGTGCACGGTGTCCTGCGTCTGCGCGACCGGCGTGGTACCAAACTGTTCCTGCGCCGCGACCCCTACGGCGGTCGCTACATGTCCTGCTTCGTGTACATGCCCCGTGACGAGTACAGCACCCGAGTGCGACTCGACATCCAAAAGGTCCTCGAAGAGGCCTTCCAGGGCGCCACGATGGACCACAACGTGATGGTCGGTGTCGCACCACTGGCCCGCCTGTACCTGGTGGCCCGGGCAGAACACCGGCAGAGCCTTGCCGACATCGACCAGGAGGACCTGGAGGAGAAGGTCCGCAAGGCCGCCCGCTCCTGGGACACCGACCTGGAGGACGACCTCACCGAAGCCTTCGGCCCCGAGCGCGCCGCCGAGTACAAGGAGCGCTACGGAACGGGCATCAACGAGACCTACAAGGTCGACAACGACACCGAGACCGCGACTCGAGACATCGGCATCATCGAACGCCTGCTCGCCGAGACCCCGGTGGAGGAACGCACCGGAGCCATTGCCGCCGATCTCTACCGGCCCACGGACACCGAGGCAGATTCCTGGCGTTTCCGCCTGTACCGGATCGGTGAGCAGGTCTCCCTGTCTCGGGTCATGCCCTTCCTCGAGGACCTCGGCGTCGATGTCGTCGACGAATGGCCCTACGAGATGAACCTCCGGGACCTGGGACGGGTCTGGATCTACGACTTCGGGCTCGGCAAGCTCCCCGAATCCGATCTCCCACCCGAGCGACTGAAGAAGCTCTTCGAGGAGATCTTCAGCGTCTCCTGGCGTGACCAGGGGGAGAGCGACCGGTTCAACGCCCTGGTGGTGCGTGCAGGACTCGACTGGCGTCAGGTGACGGTACTGCGTGCCTACGCCAAGTACCTGCGCCAGGCGGGTTCCACCTTCACCCCCGATTACCTGGCCGACGTACTCGTGAGCAACGTCGGTGTCGCGGGTCTTCTCGTGGAGTTGTTCGAGACCCGTTTCGACCCCGATCGCTCCGACACGGACCGGACCGAACACTCCGAGGCACTCGTCGGCAAGATCGAGAGCGAACTGGAGTCCGTGGCCAGTCT
>DXDP01000498.1 GCA_019115445.1 Candidatus Nocardiopsis merdipullorum | reverse complement strand
GTGTCCAGGCACCGATGGCGAAGGGCCCCGCCGCGGCGGGGCCCTTCGCCATCGGTGCCTGTGGGGACGGCAGGGGCGAAGCACTTGCCGAAATCTGCCGGCCACGTGTCCGAGCAGACGGGATCAAGGTTTATTGTCGGGGGGACAGCAGTTGCTCTGTTGGACCAGGTCACCCGCGGTCATCCGATGAATGCGTGATATTTGCCCCTTTGGGACATATGGTCTCTTTGTAGATTTTGTCACGATTCAGCTACGGGTGCGAAAACTGGACGGATCAGGACGCCGAAGCGAGTAGGTTTGTCGCTGTGCAACAGCCTGGGCGGCATGAACTCCGGTTTGCTCAGTTTCTCCGTGCAGTAGTACGTCAGTGACCGGAATCGGCTCGCGGCGACCACCCTCCTCGCCGTGTCGGCCACCGCCCACACCAGCCAGGGTCGAGAACCGACCGGCCCCTCCGTAAGGATCACTCAGGGTCATGCCCAAGGCTTCCTTGCGCGTGGGTTCTGTCACTCGACCAACGTGTACGAGTGGAGAGTGGTGGCCCGATGAGCGCTTCCTCGCAGGCCTCCGAGCCAACACAAGTGGTCGACGTGGAAACCGGCCCCGACACCGAATCCGGTTCCTCGGCCCTCACCGGACGAAGCGGGTCCGAGGACCGATCCCTGAGGCAGATCGCCTGGCGGCGCTTGCGTCGCGACAAGGTGGCGATGGTCTCCGGCGTGATCGTGGTACTGCTCATCCTCGCAGCGGTCTTCGCACCGCTCCTGGTCAAGTGGTTCGGCCACTCACCCACACAGTTCCACCAGGACCTCATCGACCCGGTCCGTCGCGTCCCCTACATGGACCCGGACAACCCCGAACTCGGAGCCGACCCCTGGGGCGGTATGAGCTCCGAGCACCTGCTGGGTGTGGAGCCGACCACCGGAAGGGACCTGTTCAGCCGCATCCTCTACGGTGCCCAGATCTCCCTGCTCGTGGCTTTCCTGTCCACGCTGATGTGCATCACCCTGGGCACGATCTTCGGGCTCGTCGCCGGTTACCTGGGCGGCTGGGTGGACACCGTCATCAGCCGCGCCATGGACATCTTCCTGGCCTTTCCCCTGATGCTCTTCGCCATCGCGCTCGTCGGGGTCATCCCCGAGGGGGTGTTCGGGCTGGAGGGCAACGGCCTGCGCATCGGGGTCATCGTCTTCATCATCGGGTTCTTCAACTGGCCCTACATCGCCCGCATCGTGCGAGGCCAGACACTGACCCTGCGAGAACGCGAATTCGTGGAGGCGGCGCGTAGCCTCGGCGCCGGCAATCGACACATCCTTGTCAAGGAGATCCTGCCGAACCTGATCACCCCGATCATCGTCTACTCCACGCTGCTCATCCCCACCAACATCCTGTTCGAGGCGGCCCTGAGCTTCTTGGGTGTGGGCATCAACCCACCCACCCCCAGCTGGGGAAAGATGCTCTCCGAAGCCATCCCGACCTACGGAACCGCCCCGTACTTCGTGATCATCCCGGGTCTGGCCATCTTCGTCACCGTGCTGGCGTTCAACCTGTTCGGCGATGGTCTGCGAGACGCCTTCGACCCCAAGACCTCGGATTGATCCTGGTTCATGCGGTGGACGGCCCGGACCGTTTCCCGCGCGAACGAGGATCAACCCGCTGGATCCACACCATTCCCACACCAGGTTCAGAGAGGTAAGCCCTGTGAGAAAACGCCTTTTCGGCTTCGTTGCGCTCGGCGCGGCGTCGTCGCTCTTCCTCGCCGCTTGTGGCGGGGGAGGAGCAAGCAGCGACACGGCCGACACCGAAGACTTCAACCGCGGTGAGAACGAGGTGGTCAACGCCTCCGACAGCACTGGCGGTACTCTGCGCTACGCTCTGGCCGCGGACTTCGACTCCACCGACCCGGCCAACACCTACTACGCGTTCAACTGGAACTTCAGCCGGTACTACGCGCGTACCCTCCTGGCCTTCAACCCCGAACCGGGGGAGAACGCCACGGACCTGGTCACCGACATGGCCGCCGACTTCCCCGAACCCAACGACGACTTCACCGAGTGGACGGTGGAGATCCAGGAGGGGCTGAAGTACCAGGACGGCTCCGAGATCACCGCTGAAGACATCAAGTACGGCATCGCACGATCCAACTTCAACGGTGGTGTCTTCAGCGAGGGACCGCAGTACTTCTCCCAGCACCTGGACCAGGACGAGCACGACGTCTACGAAAGTGACGACCCGCTCCGGGGCTTCGACTCCATCGAGACCCCGGACGACCACACCTTGGTCTTCCACCTCAAGGAGCCCTTCTCGGAGTTCCCGAACATCCTCACACAGCCCCAGACCGCACCGGTGCCGATCGACGCCGACCGTGGTGAGCTGTACCAGGAGAACGTCATGTCCTCCGGCCCGTACCAGTTCGACGGCCCCTACGAGCCCGGTGTGCAGCTGAACCTGGAACGCAACGAGCACTGGGATCCCGACAGCGACCCGATCCGTGAGGCCCTGCCCGACCGCGTCGAGCTCGAGATCGGCGTCGACCAGGACGAGATCGACCAGCGCCTGGTCAACGGTGAGATCGACGTCGACCTGGGAGGCACCGGGGTCGCGCCCGGTATGCACGCGGAACTGGTGGACGACGAAAGCGTCCAGGGCCACCTGGACAACCCGTACTCGGGCTCTTTGCGTTACGTCAACATCCACACCCCGATCATCGAGGACGTGTCCTGCCGCCAGGCGATCATGTACGCCGCCAACCGCGACAGCATGTGGCGTGCCTGGGGCGGTGAGTACGGCGGCGACATCGCCACCAACCTCTTCCCACCGCTGATCCCGGGCGCAGAGACCGACCTCGACCTGTACCCGTCCGAGGACAACACCGGTGACCTCGACGCAGCCGAGGAAAAGCTCGAGGAGTGCGGTGAGGCCGACGGCTTCAGCACCAACATCGCCGTCCGTGACAGCCGCGAGCGCGACGTCCAAACGGCCGTGGCCCTGCAGGAGTCCCTGGCCCGCGTCGGCATCGACATCGACGTCAAGAGTTACCCCGACGGTGAGTTCTTCGGTCAGTACGCCGGTTCGCAGGACTTCGTCCGGGAGAACGACATCGGTCTGAGTGTCTCCGGCTGGGGACCGGACTGGCCGACCGGCTACGGCTTCGGCTCCAAGATCACGCACGGCGACGCGATCATGGAAACCGGTAACTTCAACACCGCCGAGCTCGACGACCCCGAGATCAACGAGCTGTGGGACCAGGCCCTGCTGACCGAGGACCCCGGGGAGCGTGAAGAACTCTATGGCCAGATCGACCACCTGGTCATGGAGAGCGCGACGATCCTCCCGGTCGTGTTCGACAAGACGCTGCTCTACCGATCCGAGGAGCTGACCAACGTCTACTTCCACCCGGCATACATGATGTACGACTACATGGCGCTGGGTGTGGATCGCGACGAGTAGTCCGACCGGCCTGTACTAGTACGAGAGGGCAGGTGAAGGTGGCGGGAGCACCCACGAGGATCCCCGCGTGTGCTCCCGCCACCGATCGCGATGCTGAACTACATCCTTCGACGCCTCGGTGCGGGGCTGCTGCTGCTCGCCGTCGTCACGGCGGTGACTTTTTGGATCTTCTACGTCCTGCCTCGATGGGCAGGTGTCACTCCGCAGGGCATGGCCGCCATGTATGTGGGCAAGGCACCGACCCCCGAAGCGCTCGAGGCGACCGTGGATCGGCTCGGACTCGACCAGCCGGTCGCCGTACAGTTCTACGACTTCGTGCGTAGCCTGCTCCTCGGTCAGGAATTCACCTTCGGGCGGGAAACCGTCGAGTGCGGCGCCCCGTGCCTGGGTTACTCCTTCACCACGAACTCTCCGGTCTTTCCCGAACTGATGGACCGCCTGCCGGTGACCATGTCGCTGGCGGTCGGGGCGGCCGTCATCTGGGTCGTGGGTGGTGTGACCGTCGGCGTCGTCTCCGCCGTCAAGAGAGGCAGCCTTTTCGACCGGTTCGCCATGAGCACCGCACTGGTGGGTGTCTCCTTGCCCGTGTACTTCACCGGTCTGCTCGCCCTGGCCTTCCTGGTGCACCAGTGGGAACTGTTCCCGGTGTCGCGGTACGTTCCCTTCACCGAGGACCCCATCGCCTGGTTCCAGGTGATGTTCCTGCCGTGGGTCACCCTGGCCTTTTTGCACGCGGCCCAGTACGCGCGCCAGACCAGGGCCGGGATGTTGGAAACCCTCGGTGAGGACTACATCCGCACCGCTCGGGCCAAGGGGCTGAGTGAACGCAAGGTCATCCTCAAGCACGCGTTGCGTCCCACCCTCACACCCATCATCACCATCCTGGGCCTGGACATCGGCTTGGTGCTGGGTGGCGCCATCCTCACCGAGACGGTCTTCTCCCTCAACGGGGTGGGTGCCTACGCCATCGACGCCATCGTGTCCAAGGACCTGCCGATCATCCTCGGCGTCACCCTCCTCGGTGCCGTCTTCGTGGTCATCTGCAACCTCGTGGTCGACCTGCTCTACCCGATCGTCGATCCCCGTGTCCGGCTCTCGGCCTAGGGAGCGTCCCCTCGAAGACCTCCAAAGATGAGTGGCCCGCCTTCCTCCTGTGCAGCCCCTCGCAGACACAAGGGGACAAAGGGTGACGGGTGGAAGAGGGCCACGCCGGACGGCATCGACCAGTTCAGCTTCAGTGAAGGAGAGTGCCATGGCCTCGACCGGGCCGATCGTCCGTGTGGACGACTTGCGGGTGACGTTTCCGACCATGGACGGCAACGTCCACGCAGTGAAGGGATTGTCCTTCGAAGTGCCCCAGGGTGGTGCTTTGGGTATCGTCGGTGAGTCGGGCTCGGGCAAGAGCGTGACCTCGTTGTCCCTGATGGGGCTCCACCGTGGAACACAGGCACAGATCACCGGCACGATCGAGGTGGCCGGCACGGACGTCACCGGTGCTTCCGACAAACAGTTGCAGCAAATGCGGGGCAACGACATCGCGATGGTCTTCCAGGACCCGATGCAGTCCCTGCACCCGCAGTACACGATCGGCAACCAGCTGATCGAGGCCTACCGGGTACACAACCCCAAGGTGAGCGGGGCACGTGCACGCAAAAAGGCGATCGAGTCCCTGGACCGGGTGGGTATCCCCGAACCCGGCAGGCGTATCAATTCCTACCCCCACGAGTTCTCGGGCGGGATGCGTCAACGCGTGGTCATCGCCATGGGGCTGATGTGTGACCCGAAGGTGTTGTTGGCCGACGAGCCGACCACTGCGCTGGACGTGACCGTGCAGGCACGCATCCTGGACCTGTTGGACGAACTGCGCCGTGACCTGGGTATGGGGCTGGTCCTGGTGTCGCACGACCTGGCGGTCGTGGCCGGGTCGGTCGACGAGGTCGTGGTGATGCGGCACGGCAAGGCCGTGGAACGCGGCGACGTGCGTACGGTGCTGTCGGCCCCGGAGGATCCCTACACACAAGCACTGCTGGACGCGGTGCCAAGGGTGGAGATGTCCCGGGCCCAGCGCCGCCTCCGCGATCGAGCAGAGCGCCGTGAGCGCGACACGGCCACGGGTCGGATCACCGCGCCCGGTGAGTTCGAGGCGTTCACCCCCACCAGGGAGTCGGGTTCCACAGAAGAACCGCTGTTGCGAGTGAGCGACCTCCGCCAAAGATTCAAGGTGCGTGGTGGTCTGTGGGGTCGGTCGAGCGACTTCTGGGCCGTGCGCGGAGTCTCCTTCGACCTGTACCGCGGAGAGACCCTGGGGATCGTGGGGGAGTCGGGCTCGGGCAAGAGCACGCTGTCGCGGATGGTGATGCGCCTGCTGGAACCGACCGAGGGCACGGTGGAGTTCGATGGGCAAGACATCACCCACATGCCGGAAAGGCAACTGCGTCCGCTTCGGCGGGACGTACAGATGGTGTTCCAGAGCCCGTACTCGTCGCTGAACCCACGAGTGACGGTCGGGGACGCGATCGGAACCGCCCTGCGGGTCCAGGGGGAGAAAAACACCAAGAAGATCCGCCACAAGGTGCAGGAACTCCTCGAACGGGTCGGCCTGGAGGCCCAGCACTACAGCCGTTTTCCGCACGCGTTCTCCGGCGGACAGCGGCAGCGGATCGCGATCGCACGGGCACTGATCCTGAAACCGAAGTTGATCATCTGCGACGAGCCTGTGTCGGCGTTGGACGTGTCGACACAGGACCAGGTGCTGCGGCTGCTGTCCGAACTGCAGGACGACTTCGGACTGACCTACATCTTCGTGGCCCACGATCTGGCGGTGGTACGTCAGGTCAGTGACCGGGTCGCGGTGATGCGGCGCGGAGAGATCGTGGAGATGGGCGACAGCGACACCGTGTACGAAAAGCCGAAGAGCGAGTACACACGCCAACTGTTGTCCGCCGCACCGGTGCTGGACCCGGACCAGGCCCGCCGGCTGCGCGCCGAACGCGCAGAACTGCGGGTGGCCGAACGGTCGGTGTAGCAAGCCTTTGCCCGGCATCGAAAACATGTCGTCCCGAACACGAGTCGGACGAAACACCGGCACCATCGGCGCTCTGACCACGATTCTTCGGGCACTCTGGGACACGTGACGACCCGAATCGACACGGAGCCCGACATTCCGGACCCCCCGACCGCTGTGCGCACACCTCGCAGCCCCGTCGACCTGCTCACCGGAGCCGTCGGACTGCTCCTGCTGGCCCTGGTCCTTGTGGCTGTCCGCGTGGTCACCGACGTCGATCGACCCGGTGACCCCGAACAGCTGCGCACCCTTGTCCCCGGTGGTTTGTTGTTCACGGCAGCACTGGGCGCCAACCTCACCCTCGTGCTCCTGGTCTGCTACTCGGCCCTGCGCGCCCTGTTCCTCGGCCAACTACGTGCCCTGGCCCGAGCGGTGACGGCCGTGGTCCTGGCCTACTCGCTGACCTCGCTGATCAACTCCTCCCTGGCAGTACTCTTCGACGCAGAACAACGAGTCACCGAACTCATCGACATACCCGGTGACCTGTTCACCAGTGCGGGCCTGGGTTACGTCGCCGCCGGGATCGCCTTTGTCCGCACGATGCCGAGCGGCCAACCCCGGATCCGTACCTGGATGTGGGGCGGTGTCGTCACCGCCACCGTCTGCGCCCTGCTGGCCGGGGTCGCAGGCCCCCTCGCCCTCCTGCTCACCGTCGTGGTCGGGATCACCTGTGCGGCGTTGGTCCGGTACGGCATCGGCACGAGCCCCCTCAACCCGGCACTCGATCGCATACACGCCGAACTCCACCGCTTCGACCTGCACGCCGTACACATCACACCGGCCGGTATCGACGAAGAGGGAAACCTGCGCTATCTCGCCGACCTCCAAGGCGGCTCTTGCGTGGACCTGTCGGTGCTCAGCTCCGAGAACACCTCCGGTTTTTGGCGACGCCTGCGGGACCTGTTGCTCCTTCGAGGCCCGGTCGCACCCCGCGTGCTCTACGGGCTCCGGCGACGCGCAGAGCACGCGACCCTGATGGGTCACGCGGTGACCCGGGCCGGAGTACTCGTCCCCCAGGTCCTGGCCATCGGTGAACTCGGCCCCGGCACCATACTGCTGGCTCGTGAGGTCCTTCCCGGCCGCACCCTGGACGACCTGACCGAGGACGAACTCACCGACACACTCGTCGACCGCTGCTGGGCCGAACTGTCCCGCCTGCATCACCGCCGCATCGCCCACGGTCATCTTCGCGGCAGCACCGTGGGGATACAGGAGGAACGAGGACGCAAGTTCCGTATCTTCTTCACCGGGGTGGACCGTGGCACGGTCGCCGCCTCCTCGTTGAAGGTCTCCCTGGACACGGCAGCCATGCTCACCCTCCTGGCGATGCACGTGGGGGAGGAACGGGCGGTGCAATCGGCCGTGCGGGCCTTCGGTGTGGCCGGCACCGGCGCATTGCTGCCCTTCCTCCAACCCGCCGGACTACCACCCCACCTTCGGACGTTGCTGCGAGCCAAGGACCGTGGCCTGCTCGGCCGACTGCGTGAACACATCACCGCCATGGCACCGGAGGCCCCGGCCGCGCCGGCCCGTCTGGAACGGATGCGACCGCGCACCGTGGTCAGCGTGGTCGTGGCCACTGCAGTCGGGCTCGTCCTCCTCTACCAGTTGGCCGGGGTGGATTTTGCGACCATCCGGGGAGCCGACCTGGCGTGGACGACGGCCGCACTGGTCATGGCCACCGTCTGCATGATTGCGGCCACCATGGTCCTCATCGGGTTCGTCCCGATCCGGTTGCCGTGGTGGCGGACCCTTCTGGTCCAGTACGCCGCTTCGTTCGTGCGCATCGCTGCCCCCGCCGGACTCGGCTCGATCGCGGTCAACACCCGATTCGTCATCAAGGCCGGTGCTCCCGCCCCCTTGGCGCTGTCGGCGGTGGGCCTGAGCCAACTCGTCGGTCTTTTGGTGCACGTGCCGCTCCTGCTGGTCTGTGCCTACCTGACCGGAACCTCTTACTGGACCGGGTTCACCCCCTCACCGACGGTCGTGGCCCTGTGCATCGTGGTCAGTGTCGTGGTCGCCACGGTCTTCTTGCTGCCTCGGTTGCGTCACGCCGTCGTCGACCGGGTCCGCCCTTATCTCCAAGGGGTACTGCCACGCCTGCTCGACACCCTGCAAAACCCCACGGCACTGTCCTTCGGTCTGGGTGGGACCCTCCTGCTCACCGTGGCCTTCATCCTGTGCCTGCACTTTTCCGTGCTGGCCTTTTCCTCTGGCGCCGAACAGGTCGGTCTGGTGGCGGTCGCGGTGGTGTTTTTGGCCGGCAACGCGGTCGGCTCGGCCGCGCCGACCCCGGGGGGACTGGGTGCGGTGGAGGTCGCACTCATCGGTGGGCTCACCGCCGTGGCCGGGGTCCCCGCCGCGGTCGCCCTGCCGGCCGTGCTCCTCTTTCGGCTCCTGACCTTCTGGCTTCCCGTACTGCCCGGCTGGGCGGCCTTTTCCTACCTGCAGCGAAGGGAGGCCCTCTGAGCGGACCCGTGCTCGGCACGCCGGCCGATGCCTGACAGGGTGGGAGCCACGCGCGGCCGATGGGTGTCGCGCCCCCGACGGCTCAGGGGGAACACGTGTGTGCTCTGGACAAGATCCCGGTGACCTTGATCGACGGCCGTGAGACGACCTTCGGGGAGTGGAGTGGTCAGGTCCGACTCGTGGTCAACGTCGCCTCCCGGTGCGGGCTCACCCCTCAGTACGGGCAGCTCGAGGAATTGCAGCACCGGTACGGTGATCGGGGCTTCACCGTACTGGGGTTTCCGAGCAACCAGTTCCTGCAGGAGTTCGGCAGCAACGACAAGATCGCCGAATACTGCTCGACGACCTGGGGCGTGACCTTCCCGATGATGAGCAAGGTCAAGGTCAACGGCAAGCAGCAGCACCCGCTCTACACCGAACTGACGGCCGTCCCCGACGCCGAGGGCAAGGCCGGCAAGGTCAAGTGGAACTTCGAGAAGTTCCTCGTTCTGCCCGACGGCACCGTGCGACGGTTCCGGCCCACCACGGTGCCCACCGCCCCGGAGATCGTCGACACCATCGAAACGGCCCTGCCCGGAGCACGGAACTGACAGGCACCGCACCCCGGGCTCTTGACCGTCAGAGGATGTCGGTGGGTGTGTGAAGGACCGTTGTGTCCCGGGAGGCCACCAGGTCGAACTGGGGGCCGGTGCGCGGCAGCTCGTGCCGGAAGAAGTACGCGGCAGCGGCACGTTTGCCCTCGTAGAAGGCACCCTTGCGCCCGTGTGCGGCCACCAGCTGTTCCAACCAGATCCAGGCCACGACCACATGCCCGACCGCCTCCAGGTAGACCGTGGCGTTGGCCAGGGCGGTGTCGGGGACGCCGTCGGACCAGGCCGCGGCGGCCGTTTCGGAAACCCGGTCCAGTGCGGTCTGCAACAGATCGGCGAACTCGGCCTCGGTCCCCCCGAGTGCGCGGGCGCGTTCCACGCTTTCCTGCATGGTCCTCACCAGCAGACCCAGTCGTACGCCGTCGTCGATGACCGCCTTGCGGCCCAGCAGGTCCAGTCCCTGGATGCCGTGGGTGCCCTCGTGGATCGCGTTGAGCCGGTTGTCACGGTAGTGCTGCTCCACGTCGTACTCACGCGTGTACCCGTAACCACCGTGTACCTGGATGGCCAGACTGTTGGCTTGGAGGCACCATTGGGAGGGCCAGCTCTTGACGATCGGGGTGAGCGCGTCCAACAGCAGGTGGGCGCGCCGACGCTCCTCCTGGCTCTCGTGGGTGGCGCTGTCGTCGACCAGTCGGGCGCAGTACAGAACCAGCGCCATGGCCCCCTCGACGTAGCTCTTCTGTGCCAGCAACATGCGCCGCACATCGGTGTGTTCGATGATGGGGACCTGGGGTTGCGCCGGATCCTTGGCGCCCAACGGGCGGCCCTGGAGGCGTTCGCGGGCGTACTCCAATGACTTCAGGTAGCCGGTGTAGCCGACGGCGGTGGCGCCGGCACCCACCCCGATCCGCGCGCTGTTCATCATGTGGAACATGTAGCTCAGCCCCCGATGGGGTTCTCCGACCAGGTGACCGACGGCCCCGGGCCGCCCGCCGGGGGTGTACTTGCCCTCGCCGAAGTTGAGCAGGGTGTTGACGGTGCCCCGGTAACCCATCTTGTGGTTGATGCCGGCGGGCACCACGTCGTTGCGTTCCTGAAGGGAACCGTCCGTGTCGACCAGGTGCTTGGGCACGATGAACAGGGAGATGCCCTTGACCCCGGGCGGTGCGTCGGGGAGCTTGGCCAGTACCAGGTGGACGATGTTCTCGGTCAGTTCGTGGTCACCGGCCGAGATCCACATCTTGTTTCCGAAGAGCCGGTGGGTGCCGTCACCCTGGGGTTGGGCGCGTGTGGTGATGTCGGCCAGGGAACTACCGGCCTGCGGTTCGGACAGGCACATGGTGCCGGTGAAACGCCCCTCGACCATGGGGCGCACGAAGGTGTCGATCTGTTCCTGAGTGCCGTGCTCCAGGATCAGGGCGGCATTGCCCGAGGTCAGGGACGAGTAGGCCGAAGTACTCAGGTTCGCGGCCTGGAACCAGGCGGTGCACGCCGAGGTGATCACGCGCGGTACCTGCGCGCCGCCCACGGACTCGGGCATACCGAGGGTGGGCAGGCCGGTCTCGGCGTAGACCTGCAGAGCCTTTTTCACCTCGGTCAGGACGTGGACACGTTCACCGTCGAAGTGAGGTTCCTCGGCGTCGCCCGCCTTGTTGTGTGGGGCGAAGTGTTCGGTGGCCACGCGTTCGGCCAGTTCCAGGGCGCCGTCGAAGGTTTCGCGTGAGTGGTCGGCGTAGTGGGGGCGCCGGATGAGTGCCTCGCTGTCGAGCCACTCGTAGAGCAGGAATTGCAGGTCACGCGCGGACAGCAGGGTGGATGGCACGGGTCGCCTCCTCGAAAATGTCAACCGACTGGTCGGTATGTTACGTGACGATCTCTCCTTCCGAACCACGTGCCACATGGATCACCCATCATCAGGGCCCCTAAAGTGGTCGGGACAACGGTGACAAGGAGAAACCACCCCATGACCTTCGACCCCGCCCGCACGGTCCTGTTGCTCAACGGGCCCAACCTCAACCTCTTGGGTACACGCGACCCCGCCCAGTACGGCACCGTCACCCTCACCGAGGTCGAGGAACGGGTCAAGGCCCTTGGTACGGAACTGGGTGTGGAGGTCGTGTGCGCCCAGACCAACAGCGAGGGCGGCATGGTCGACCACATCCACCGGGCACGCCACTGGGCGGGTGTGGTCATGAACCCCGGGGCCTACGCCCACTACAGCATCGCACTGCGAGACGCGGTGGAGGCGATCGAGGCCCCCGTGGTGGAGGTGCACATCTCCAACGTCTACGCACGCGAGGAGTTCCGGCACACCTCCGTGACCGCACCGGTCGTTGCCGGCTACGTCGCCGGATGTGGGGTCTTCGGCTACGAACTGGGTCTGCGCGCGGTGCTTCGGCGCGCCGCCGAACACCGGAGCTGACCCGAGCTAGCGATAGGTCATGAGTGCCGGGCCGCCGTGCTCCAGGTGAGCGTGATCGTTGAACGTCAGGAGCTGCGTACCGCTCCGGCCGTGCAACAGCTTGGTCACGGAGCCGTTGACCACGATCCGGTTGAGCGCGAGAAACCCCGCGGGTGAGGTGTCCAGCAACATCGAACAGACCGTGGCGATCACCCCGGCCGAGGTGAACACCAGCGCGGTCCGTCCCTTCTCCAGGCGAGCGTTCACGTCGCTCAGAGCGGCCATCACCCCGTCACGGAAATGGTTCCATGTGCCGGGCCCGGTCTCCTCCTCGGAGGTCCACGCACTCAGGGAACGGTCGAGCCGTTCCTGGAGCGTGCCCGGTTCCCCCGAGTCCTGGGCCAGAAGACGCAGATGGTCGTACTCGTCCCAGCGTGGGTCCACGGTCGGCTCGACGTCCATCCCGGCCTCGGCCAGCGCGGCTCGAGCGGTCTGTTGTTGTCTGCGCAGCGATCCGCTGACCACGGGGCCCACCCGCAGACCACGACGCTCGAGTTCGGCGCCGAGCAGGCGGGACTGCTCGTAACCGGTACCGCTCAGCTCGTCGTAGTCGTCAGCCTCGGGGGAAGCCTTGCCGTGGCGCATCAAATAGATGATCGGCATCGCCTCAGCGTACGAGCACATGGGTTGTGACCCTGCGGTCAGGTGCACCTTTCAGTGTGCTGCGCGCCTGCGTCGAAGACCGAAGGACGCCCGTCCGTCAGGTACGGGCGTGCTATTCAGGTCCGATCCACCTCCGGGTTCGAAACCGGAGCACCTTCGAACTGGAGTGGCGGTGTGCCCACCTTCCCGGGTCCGTCGGCAGTGGGCCGAAGACGTCGACGCTCGGGGCCATTGCGGTAACGTGAGCGACGTGAAATGGAGGTGATGGGAATCACTCCGCTGTTCATCGGACTGCTCATCCTGTTCTCCCTGCTCGGGGTGCTCGTGCTCGGTGGGGTCATTGTCCTGGCCGTCGAGACCTCACGGCGCGGGGCACACAAAATCTTGGAGAGGCGCACAGAGCAGCTCGGCGAACCTCTTGCCCCTGGGGCTTCCGCTGTGGAAGGTACCGACACCCCCTACGACCCGAACCTGCTCAGGCAGGTTCGCATCACCCAAGACCTGCTGGAACGCGCAGACGCCGTGGGTGCGCCCATCGGAGAACTGCGGCAACAGATGGATGATCTGACCGGCCACGCCACCCAGGTCGAGGAGCAGCTGAAGGGATTCGACCCACACCGTGCCGAGGAGGAGCCGGAGCTTCTGGAGCAGCTGCGCCGACGTGCCGACGTGATCTCCCAAACCCTCGTCCGCATTCGCTCCTACCTCGCGCAGGAGGAGGCGAACCGCTCCAACGCGGAATTGGCCGACACCGTCGGACGCGTCCAGATCGAGACCGAGGCGCTCACCTCGATTCGAGGCCAAGACCCCCTGACGGAGATCGAGCACCTCCACCGGTTGGCCACCGAAGCCAACGACCAAGAGCGGGAGTGAGCCCGCTCCGGCCCCTTACCGAACAGTCGAGGTGCATCGTCGAACCAAGGCCGGGTGCCTCGAAAGATGTGCTCGGCAGAGCACGACGGAGCCCGGACGAGCCTCGGACCCCCACAGAAGGTGGGGGTCCGAGGCTCGCCCGACCCGATGATCGCCGCCACGGCCGAGGGTGAGCAGAGCAGGAATCGTCTGCATCCGGGTCATGTACGTGGGTGGTGACCCGCACCTTTGCCCGTGCTTGGGAGAAGCAACACCCCATGGACGATGGGGTGCCGCTGTTGCCTCAGGGCAGGTGGCGCGGCGGGCTCACGTCGCTCTCGTGGTGCAGGCGGTCCAGGGCGGTTGCGTAGAAGGTACGTTCGCCGCCACCCGGTGCGGTGAACACCGCGGCACCGTCGTCGCCGGCACGTACGGTGCCCAGCAGGTTGCTCGGGTCCTCGATCCCGCATTCCACGACGGAGCGGTCGGTTGCGCCGTCGAAGGCGTAGACCGCGTAGTAAGCGGGTTCTTGGCCGTGACGTGACTCCAGGGTCAGCTCCACACCTTCGTCGACCTCCTCGGCCCCGGTGATCAGCGGCCCGGCGGGGGCCCGACCCCCCAGGTCCTCCTTGACCGGGACCAGTGAGGGATGGGCGTAATGCTCGTCCACCACCACGTCCATGGCCTCTTCCGCGTTGGTGCGCAGTGAGGTGGCGCTGAAGTACACGTCGCCGTGCACACCTTCGTGATCCCGGTTGAGGTCCAGGTGCCGAGAGAGCTCTTCAGGGTCGGACCAGGCGCCCTCGTTGCCGACCTTGTAGGCGGCCTGACCGATGTACAGATGGGTGTCGGTACTGGCAGCCACCTGCTCCCACCAGGGAACCAGAACGGCGTAGTCGGCGACGGGCAGTCCGATCTCCCAGTACACCTGCGGGTTGATGTAGTCGAGCCACCCCTGGAGGACCCACTTGCGACTGTCGGCGTACTGGTCGTCGTAGGACTGGGAGCCGGAGGTGTCCGACCCCTCGGGGTCGGTGGAGGAGTTGCGCCAGATCCCGAACGGGCTGATACCGAACTTCACGTGCGGCTTGATGGCGGTGATGGCCTCACCGGTCTCGCGCACCATGGTGTCGACGTTGTCGCGGCGCCAGTCCTCGATGTCGTCGAAGTCCTCACCGTGCTCGGCGAAGGTGTCCTCGTCGGGGATCTCCTCCCCCTCGACCGGATACGGGTAGAAGTAGTCGTCGAAGTGCACCCCGTCCAGGTCGTAGTGCTCGACCGAATGCATCATCGCCTCGATGACGAACTCCCGGGCCTCGGGGACACCGGGGTCGTAGTACAGCTGCCCGCCGTAGGAGAAGGTCCACTCCGGGTTCTGCCGGGCGGGGTGCTCCTCGACCAGGCGGGAGGGGTCGTCGTGCATGGCGACCCGGTAAGGGTTGTACCAGCCGTGGAATTCCAGGTTGCGTTCGTGGGCCTCTTCGACGGCGAACTCCAACGGGTCGTACCCGGGGTCTTGGCCCTGTTGCCCGGTGAGCCACTCCGACCAGGGTTCGTGGGGGGAGTCCCAGAACGCATCGGCGGTCGGTCGAATCTGCACGAATACCGCGTTGAGCCCGTTGGCGGTGGCTTCGTCGTACAGGTCGACGAGTTCGGCCTGTTGTTCTTCGGGGCTCAGCCCTTGTTCGGTGGGCCAGTCGATGTTTTGGACCCCGGAGATCCACTCGGCACGCATCTGCCGTTTGGGTGGAGCCTCGGGGTCGACCGGACAGTTGGCATCACTTGGCCGCTCAGGTGTGGCCGCGGCCTGTGGCGCGTGCACCAGTGCTGTGGTGAGCGCGGCGGTCAGGGCGCCGGCCCACAGGGCTGCGCGGGGGAGGGTGACGGGGGGTTTGTTCGCAGGACGGCTCCGGTGCGGGTGTGCCACGAAGGCTCCTTCCGGCTTTTCGGGTGAGCAGGACCACGATCGTGCCTCTGCGCATTTGGTGCAATACGTAGTGTATTTACCAGTCTGCGGCTAGAAGAAAACCTTCATGAAATTTGTGGTATTGGCAAGGGTTCTACATGAGGTTGTTACTTGTGTGGCAGATGGGCGTTTTGAGGGGACTCCGGAGGTGCTGAGCACCTCCCCTCACCGCCGTACCGGCGCGCAACAGGGCCGCGGTGGGGCCCGTACGGGTGGCACCGCTCGAACCGATCGGCATCGAAGGCGGAAGAGTTCTTCGTAGGAGCACCGTGTATCCATACAGAGCCCCGCCCCACGGGGCGGGGCGGGGCCAGAGCGCGGCCGGTTCAGTTCACCTCCACCACGGTGCCGGTCGTCATCGCAACCAGCTCGGAGAAATCGGTCGGAAAGATCGTGCGCGGGGTTCCGCCCGCGGCCCACAACTGCGGGTACTCCTGCAAAGTGAGGTCCACGACCGTTTCCACCGGGGCCGGGTGACCGACCGGGGCGACCCCGCCGATGGCCTGCCCGGTGGCTTCCCGCACCTCCTCGGGCGCGGCTCGACGGATCTTTTCCTTGCCCAGCCTCTTGGTCAGCAGCGCCGTGTCCACCCGGTGGCGGCCACTGGTCATCACCAGCAGTGGCTGCTCATCGGCCATGAACACCAAACTGTTGGCGATGGCGCCGACCTCGCACCCAAGTGCCTCGGCCGCCTCGGCCGCGGTACGGGTGGAGGCCGGAAGTTCCCGAATCCGGCCGCTCACCCCGGCGTTCGTGAGCGCCTCGGCCACCGGTCGGCTGCGTTCGGGGAGTTCCTGGATGTCCTTCATCGGCCACTTCCTCGTGCTCGGTTACCTGCAGAGCACGGTAGTCCCCGCACGAAGGTGGACGGGATCGAGGCCCCCAGGTCGCAGTACTCGTCGACGTCCTGGACCGAACCGATGTCCGACAGCGGGCCACACCACTTCCCGTCGAAAACCATGCCCCGGCCCGACCGGTTCGAGACCGCCGAGAACGAGGTGATCCCCGGTGACCCTGTGCAGGTGGTGGGGCAGGGGCGCCTCGGCCGGGGCCCGGGTGGGCTGTGCCCACCCGGGCGGTGGGTCAGCTCAGGTCGTAGATGCGGACGTGGTCGATGACCATCTGCTGGGGGAATTCGGTGGTCCGGTCGGGGTGACCCGGCCACAAACCACCCACGGCGACGTTGAGGATCATGAAGAACGGCTGGTCGAACACCCACTCGTTGTCGCCGACGTCGGCGGGGGTGATGGTGTTGTGGGCGACGTCGTCGACGAACCAGGTGATGCCTTCGGGGCTCCACTCGACCGCGTACACGTGGAAGTCGTCGGGGAAGGCACCACCTTCGGGGTGATCGTAGGAAGCACCGATGCCTTCACCCCCGGAGTAACCGGGGCCGTGAATGGTGCCGTGGACAGTACTCGGCTCGGAACCGATGTGCTCCATGATGTCGATCTCGCCGGAGTCGGGCCACGGAGTCTGCGGAAACTCCTGCCCCAGCATCCAGAACGCAGGCCAGATCCCCTGGCCGGTGGGCACCTGGATGCGTGCCTCGACACGGCCGTACTCGGCGGTGATGTTGTCCTGCGTGGTGATGCGCGCAGAGGTGTATCCGTCTTCCTCCTCCAACGCGGTGATGACGAGGTTGCCGTCCCCGTCCAGGGCGGAGTTGTCACGGCTCTCGGTGTAGTTCTGCAGTTCTTCGTTTCCCCAGCCGTGATCACCGGTCTCGTGGTTCCACACGGACGGGTCGGGTGCCTGGCCCGCCTCCCCCTCGAACTCGTCGGCCCAGATCAGTTCGCCGGGCTGAACGACAAGATCGGCGCCCACCTCCTCGGCCTTGGTGCCGTTCCACTGGGGTGCGGTCAGGATCGCGGTTGTCAGGGCCGCGCCGGTGGCCAGAGCGGCGGAGGTGGTGATGATGCCCCGGGTGTGTTTCCTCGTCCTTGGCATGTACTGCTCCCGAAGGGTCGGTGCGGAGGTGCTTGAGCAGCGGCGCGTGCGAAGTAGCGGGTGCCGCACGTGACGCGAGGACCTCCACAAAGGTTCCTTAACGCACGTTAAGTTCGAGCGTGTGTCAAAGGACTGTACGGAGGGGCCCGGGAAGGGACAAGGGGGTCATGGAGAAAAGCAACCACTTCCATGGCTCTTACCGAATAGACGATGTGGCGCCTTTGGGGGTATGTCGGTATTGCGGATTTCTTCACAGAACTTCCTGTATGTGCAGTTCGCGGCAGGGAAGAGCAGATGTCCGGCCGGTGAGAAGACGGTTGTGCACCTGCCCCCGAGAGCGCTTTTTCGGGGTGTGACCCGACCCCTCGGCGGGAAAGGCAAAGGCCGCATCGAAGGTACCGAGTGCCACTTGGATTTCTTGTTCCGGGTGAAGACGAAGAGTACTCGCACGGCACGGGCCCGGCGCGGCGGGAAAGCGCAGATTTTTTGTTCTCGTCCCGTTGACAGCGGGCCGACCGCGAGTGATCATGAGGCTCAACGCGGTTCTGCAAACGTTTGCAGCATCTGGGCCGCAAGCCGGCGGGTATGGCCCCCGCTCACCCTCTGACCCCGCCGGCGGAGAGGACAACCCATGACCACCGCACTGACACGTCCGCGCTTGCGCGTGGCCCTGGCCGCCGGAGGCGCCTGTGTGCTGGCGGCCACCACCTGGGCCGTCTTTCCCGACTCGGTGGCCCGTGCCGCCGACCCCTTCGACGACGCCCCCGTCGGCTATGCCGCCATGAACGGGGGTACCGACGGCGGCTTCGGTGGTGACGAGGTCACCGAGCTGCTGCTCAGCGACTACGAGTCCTGGAGTGAGGAGGACACCGCGGGCGAGGCGCTCTATCAGGTGCTCAAGGATCACCAGGACGCCTCCGGCGACGGACTGGTCGTCCACGTCGACGTCACCGTCACGCAGAGCGACGTCGACGAGAGCAAGATCGACGTCAAGGACGTCTCCAACGTCTCCGTCCTCGGGGTCGAGGGAGAGGGAGAGTTCGACGGGATCGGGTTCAAGGTCACCCGTTCGGAGAACATCGTCTTTCGCAACCTCAGCATCCACCACGTCTCCGAGGGCGAGGGCGATGCGCTGGAGGTCACCGAGAACAGCAGCAACGTGTGGATCGACCACAACGACTTCTACAGTGAGCTCGACGATGTCGACAAGGACTTCTACGACGGTCTGGTCGACATCAAGCGCAACTCCGAGTACGTGACCGTGTCGTGGAACCGCTTCTCGGACCACTGGAAGACCTCGCTGGTGGGGCACAACGACTCCGAGGGCGACGCCCCCGACCGGATCACCTACCACCACAATTCGTTCAGCAATCTCAACACGCGAGTTCCGCTGATCCGCCACGCGGACGTGCACATGTTGAACAACGTGTTCGAGGACATCAACGGGTCGGCGATCAACTCCCGTATGGGTGCGCAGGTCCTGGTGGAGGGCAACCACTTCGACAACGTCGGCTCCGGCGAGACCGACAGCCACGACGGTCAGATCGAGGGTGCCGTGGGCTGGTGGTACGGCAGCTCCGAGACCGGGTACTGGAACCTGGTCGACAACGAGTTCGTGGACACCCCGCACGAACACCTGGAGTCGACCACCGACTTCACGGTCCCCTACGACTACGAGGCACAGAGCCCGGAAGAGGCCCGTGACGCGGTCGGTGAGCACGCAGGTGCCGGTGTGATCGACACACAGCCGTAAGGGTCATCGCCCGCAGGGGCGGCCCCCGGTGCCACGAACACCGGGGGCCGCCCCCGATCACGCAACCGTTTGTGGGAGGCGGTGACGTGCTCAGGTCGACACGGCACCCGACAGTTCACGGTAGTTCTCGCGCACCCACAGGAACTGGTCCCGTACACGGCCCGCGGCACCCTGGGCGTGCAGGGCACGCATGCGTGGGTCACCGGCCCGGGCCCCGGCCTCGATGGCCTGGCGCCGACGATCCTGGCGCCACATGATCGCCTCCACCAGCTGTCCGCGGTCGGCCAGGCCGTAGGTGTCGCAGATCAGCCGCATACGGCGTGGGGCCTCCTCGACGCCCGGTCCCGGGCGTACGAAACGCCAGCACAGATCCGCGACGTCGTGCAGACGCGGGCCCGGCGCCGAGTTCTCCCAGTCCACGAACGCGTAGGGCATCCCCTTCTGGCTGATGGTGTGTCGAGGATCCAGCGCGTTGTGGCAAACGGTCTCCTGGCCCTCGGCCAGGAAGGTCCCCGCGGTGAGGTCGTGGAATTGGCGCACCAACCGTGCGGCACCCGCCAGGTATTCGTCGTCGAGGTGGCGTCCGTCGTGGATCGCGGTGCCGCGCAGCACGGAGTGGATCAACCGGTCCTCGTGATCACGTCCGTACAGCACGGGGGCTCCCTGCCACCCCTGGGCGTGCAAGTGCCTGAGGAGGGCACGTTCGAAGTCCTCGTTGGGGTGCCGGGGGCGCAAGGTGTATTCGTGCACGAACAAGACCCGGGGGGATGACGCGTCCATGTCTTCCATTCTCCCCTGTCACGCAATGATGAATCTACAACGTAAAGACAGCGCTCGGTTCAGGGCTGTCGAGGGGCGGCCCGGAAACAGTGCATCACCGCATGCCCCGCACATGTGCCGAGGATGGCGAAGTATCTCTCATGTTCTCAACTTACCCGCAGGTAGGTGCTGATGTTCCTGGGCTTGGGGGTTCTGTCCTCTGTCCTCGCGGACTCGGAAGGTTGCGATTCGGTGACGCCCTCTTCCTGAGAGCGCCGGGTTCAGGCAGAGCAAGGGTGTTGGTGTAGCGGCCCGGGGACGTGTTCACCGACGCGGTGAACACCCGTCGAAGGGTTCACCGTCGACGATCTCCGTGCCACCTTCATGGTCTCCGGTACGCTGCCGGTTTTCAGCTTCCTCGGTCGGAACGGTACAACACGGCACAATTTGTCGGCTTTGATGCGCATGGTGCAGGCGAGGCCTGATTTACTTGAGGCGTTGTTTCGCGGGGGACGAAACCCCCGCGCACTCCGTCCCCTGAGCCATGTGCCCGATTCACCGTCCATCCGTGCGGGCACGGAAGGAGTTGCACCTGAGTGCGTTCCGACAACTTCGACTCGACCGGCCGTTCTTCCCCCTCCGCGTGCCCGGTCACCGCGGCTCGTGAAGCAGCGGTCCCCCTGTACGGACAGACCGATGTCCCCGTCCCCGAACTCCTGGAACAGCTGCGCGAGCGCTTTGGCACCATCGCACCGGTGGAGGTCGCGCCGGGGGTCCTGGCCTGGGTGTTGCTGAGCTACGAACTCAACCGCAGCGTCCTGCAGGACCCCTACAACTTCCCCCGGGACCCCAGAAGATGGACCGAGGCACGCGAGGGGCGAGCCACCCCCGACAAGGTACCCGGCCCCTTCTGGTACTTTCGCAACGCCTTGGCCAGCGATCCGCCCGACCACGGTCGCTACCGCGAGGTGATCGTGCAGGCCCTCGAGACCTTCACCTCGACCCGCGCTCTGGTGACGGTACGAGAACTCGTACACGAACTCATGGACGAGCCGGTACGCACCGGCCGGTCCGACCTGGTGGGCGACCTCGCCTTCCGGCTGCCTCTCCTCCTGCTCAACCGGGCCTTCGGCCTGGATGATGAACACGGGCAGCAACTGGTCGACCTGATGCGGCAGGTCTGGGACGGAGGAGAGGCGGCCGAAGTGGCCATGGCCGGTCTGTTCGACTACGCCCAGACCGTCACTTCGCAGCGGCGGGAGGAGCCGGGGGAGGACATCGTCTCCCGCATGATCGCTCACCCCAACGAACTGGACGACGAGGAAGTTGCCCATCAACTCATCCTCATCATCTCCGCCTCCCACGACCCACTGATGAACCTCATTGCCAACAGTCTGCACGCGCTGCTGACCGACCGTGGCTCCCGGTCGGGGGTCATGAGCGGGGCCGCCCAGATCGAGGAGCTCATCGACACGGTTCTGTGGAAGGCACCCCCGATCCTTCTCATGCCCGGGCGCTACCCTGCGACCGACACCGAGATGGGCAAGTGGCAGGTGAGTGAGGGCGACTGTCTCATCATGGGCTACGGCCCGGCCCACGCCGACCCCGAGATCATCGAACACATCGACCTGGTGGGGATGTCCGGCGTACGAGCACACCTGTCCTTCGGCACCGGGCCTCACCAGTGCCCGGCCCGCAACCTGGCTCGACAGGTCGGTGCCGACACGGTCAACGCCGTCTTTCGCCTCATCCCCGACATGGTCCTCGCAGTGCCGCAAGAAGAGCTGCGTTGGCGGCGCTCCCCCTTCGCACACGGCTTGGAGGCACTACCGGTGACCTTCACCCCGACCGATACTTTGCGGACAAAAGCAGCCAACCCAGGAGAAGCACCATGCCCCCACGCCCCCAACCCATCGTCCTCGCCCCGGAAGACGTCAGAGGACAGGCACGCCAACTCCGTGAAGCCGGGCCGTTGGCGCGCGTTGTGGTCGCGGATCTGGAAGTTTGGGCGCTGACACGGGACGACTCCCTGCGCTCGGCACTGACCGACCCAAGATTCCAACGCAACTGGCGCGCCTGGACAGAGCTCACCTCGGGGAAGGTCTCCGCCGACCACCCGGTCGCGGCGATGGTCCACCTCGACAACATGCTCACCTCGGACGGGGCCGAGCACCGACGGCTTCGCGGACTGATCTCCCAGGGGTTCACCCCTCGCCGGATCGAGGCGCTCCGTCCCGTCGTGGAACGGACCGCGAAGGACCTTCTCACCGCCTTGGCGCAACGTCCCGGCAACGAGCCGGTGGACATCCGGGAGGAACTGGCCTACCCACTGTCGATCGCCGTCTTCGCCGAACTCTTCGGATTCGACAGCAATGACCACTGGCGTATGCGCACGATGGTGAACACAGCCTTTTCCGGGGGGACCCCCGAGGAGGTGCGGGCCATGCGCGCCGACGTCGACGCCTTCCTCGACGAACTGGTCGAGACCAAGCGGGTGAGCCCGGGCAAGGACATGACCTCGGCCCTCATCGCCGCCCGCGACGAGGGGGAACGGCTCAGCGCCGGCGAACTGCGCGACACCCTTTGGCTGATGGTCACGGCCGGGTTCGAGACCACGGCCTCGGCACTGACCAACGGGGTGCGTGTGCTGCTCGAGAACCCCGACCAACTCGCCCTGCTGCGTGAGGGGAAGGTGGAATGGTCCACCGCGGTCGAGGAGGTCCTGCGCCACTCCACCAGCGTGGCGGCGCTGCCGTTCCTGTTCGCGGTCGAGGACGTGCAGATCGGTGACCTGACGGTGAAGGCCGGCGAGCCGATCCTGCTGACCTTCCTCGCCGCGAACCTGGATCTTGACCACCACGGCCCCGACGCCGACGAGTTCGATCTGACCGTGGACAGGAAGCGTCACCTCGGACTGGGCCACGGTCCCCACACGTGCCTGGGGGCGGCCCTGGCCCGGATGGAACTGCAAACAGCTCTGTCGGGACTCTTCGGTCGCTTTCCCGACATAGCGCTGGCCGATCCCGCCCCTCCCGAGCTTCCCTCGGTGTTCATCAACTCCTCGGCGGTCCTGCCGGTCACCCTGGGTGAGTCCGTGACGGTCGCATGAGTGACAGGGCCCGGGCACCACGGCGGTGCCCGGGCTCACCGATCCTGTGCCGTGCCCTCCTCGCCCCAACGCAAGGTACGGATACGGCGCCCGGAGACGTGTGTGGCGAAGATGCGGACATAGGTCTGACGGATCCCGTCCGCCCAGGTCATGATCGGTGTCACGGCGTCCAGTTCCGCGGTCTGCGACTCGTCGTCGAGCACGTGGGCGGTACCGATGACCAGGACGCTCCATCCTTCTCCCATGGTGTCGTCGATACGGTCGACCTCGAAGGTCGCGGCTCCGGAGACATGGCGTGCGATCATCCCGTCGGAGACAGTGCGAAACACCACGGACTCGTGTACCCACGCGAAGTTGACCGGTAGCACCAGCGGGGCGGCCATGTCCGTCGGGGTGAAGGCCACACGACCGATCCCGCCAGGAGAGACGAGGTCCGTGCACTCCTTGTGCGACAACACCTCCAGCCTGCGGGGCACCGAGGTCACCGCGCTTTGGGGTGGAACTTCGGTCTCCGCGCCCTGGAGTTCCTCCGGTGAGGTACGCAAAGCCTTGGCCAGCCGGTAGAGGGAGGAACGGGTCAGGGAGGGAGGGTGTTCCTCGAGGTAGGCCACATATCCCGGATCCATGCCTGCCTGCAGACCGATCTCTTCACGGGTCAGTCCCAGTTCTGCCCGGCGTTGGGCCACCCGGCGACCGAAGTCGCCTCGAACGTCCTTGGGTTCGTGTGTGCTGCCCATTGTTCCCCCGAACTTCGCTTTGCACCTCGTGCCCGCTCCGACATGGAAATGGGTACGCCCGAAGAAGGACGTACCCATCGTGGACCTGCTTGTCTCAGCTCAAGTAGCGGTAGAGGCACTGGGCGGCCCCGGCCGGTTTGTCCTGGCCCTCGATCTCGATCCGGTTGTCGACCACGAGTTGTACCCCACCGGGCACGTCGGTGACCTCGAGCACGGTCGCTGCCAGGCGTATACGTGAACCGACCGGAACGGGGGAGATGAACCGGACCTTGTTCATGCCGTAGTTGATCGACACCGACACGCCCTCGATCACAAGGATCTGGCTGAACAGCGGGATGACCAAGGACAAGGTCAGATGTCCGTGGGCGATGGGACCGCCGAAGAGGCTGTCGGCGGCGCGTTCGGGATCCACATGGATCCATTGGTGGTCGTCGGTGGCATCGGCGAAACGGTCGACCCGCTCCTGGGTGATTTCCAGCCAGGAGCTGTGACCGAGGTCGGTTCCGGCGAGCGTGCGTAGCTCGTCGAGTCCGTAGACAGTGGTGGGCATCGGTGTTTCTCCGTTCGTGGCGGGCTCAGGAGGCGTGGTTCGTGGGAGGTCGAGGGCTGTGACGCAGGCGGTGTCTGAGGAGTTTTCCGGAGGCGTTGCGTGGCAGCTCGCGGACGAAGCTGAAGAACACCGGGGTCTTGTAGCGGGCCAGGCGTGTACGGCAGTGTTCGACCAGTTCTTCGTCGGTGACCGAGGAACCGTCGTGGACGATGACGTGGGCGTGACCGACCTCGCCCCAGGTGGCGTCGGGTACACCCACCACCGCACAGTCGTCGACGGCAGGGTGTGCGTGTAAAACGTTCTCGACCTCGGCCGGATAGACGTTCTCCCCACCGGAGATGAACATGTCCGTGAGTCGGTCGATGATGCGGACGAACCCCTCGGCGTCGGCGACGGCCACGTCCCCGGTACGAAACCAGCCGTCGTCGGTACGGGTGATCTCGGTGGCGTCGTCCCGTCCCCAGTAGCCGTACATGATGTTGGGGCCGCGCACCACCATCTCACCGGGTTCCTCCGGGGCTGCGGTGGAGC
>DXDP01000497.1 GCA_019115445.1 Candidatus Nocardiopsis merdipullorum | reverse complement strand
GTCGCCGGGCACGTGCGGGGGATCGCGCAGCAGAACCCGCCTCACGAATCCGGCTCAGAACACGGAAGGGACGAGGATGCAGGGGAAGACGGTGATGAGGGCAACCTGGAGGAGGCGATCCTGCGGGCCATGGCGCCGATCCTGACCCAGCACGGAGAGCGTTACCCCGAGACCGCCGCCGCCTTCTCCAGCGGTGAGGGGCGCGACTTCGCTCTGGAGTTCGGCCTGGAGTGCATCCTCGATGGCCTCGAACGCCGCATCGGCCGGGACGCCGGCTGACTTCAGCGACGTTCGGCCCCTTTCAAAGAACAAGGCCGGCAGCTCCGCCGATGAGTATGAGAGCAAGGACGGCGAGCGTGATTGCTGTGAAATGTCTTTCGGCGTGCCGTGCAAAGTGGCCGGCCATCATCACCAGCCGGATGATCGGTAGGACAACAAGGAGACCGCATCCACCGGCCAGGAGGACCGTCCCGGCCAAGCCGGCATCGGTGTACGCAAGGATTGCGCCGACGACGAGCAGGACGGAGGCAACGGCCGTTCCGAGACGCATCATGGTGGCAATGCGGCGAGCCATGATCTCATCATCGGTCGCTTGGGTCACAGTGCTCTGCGTCATCGTCAAAACCCCCAGTTCAGGCCGAAAGCGTTCGCCGTCATGGGTACGGCAAGTGCCAAGAGCACGATCGTGAAGACGATGCGCAGCGAAGGCCCCGCGGCCCTCACGAGGATCTTCGCACCCAAGATCGATCCGGCCAAAGACCCGAGCACGACGGGTGCGGACAACTCCAGGTCAAGAGCCCCGGACAGCAGGTACGCGGCGGCTGCGCCACAGGCGGTCACGCCGATCATGAGGTTTGCCGTGCCGGAGGAGACCTTGATCGGAAGCCTCATCGCCGCGTCCATCGCAGGGATCTTGAGTACGCCGCTGCCGATGCCCAAAAGGGCCGAAAGTGTGCCGGCACCGAACATCAACGCTGCTCCGAGCGGCAGCCTCGTCACCTGGTAGGTGATGACGGTGCCGTCGCGCTCCGGGAAGGTCCCGCCCAAACTCTGGTAGCTCGGACTTCGTGGCGTGACCCGGGACTCCCGAGGACTACGACCCAAAATCATCTGAACTGCTGAGACAAGCAGGACTGCCGCGAAGATTCCGTAGAGGATCGGATCAGGAACCGCACCGACCATGAAGACGCCGACCAGGACCCCGAACGTCGTGGCCACTTCCAGGACCACCGCCAGGCGCAGGTTCGTCAGGCCGGCGGACAGGAAGTGTGGTGCACTGGCGCAGGAGCATGCGATCACCGAAATCAGGCTCACGGCGACTGCGGTCGAGAACGGCACGCCGGCTGCCAAGGTCAGCAACGGGACGACGAAGATGCCTCCGGCCATCCCGAGCGCACTGCCGAGTGCACCTGCTACAAGCGAACCGAACAACAGCAGGGTGAAGAGAGTGACCGTCACTGCTGATCTTCCATTCCCTTTTCGGGGCGGGGCAGACGTGTGGTGAAGGTGATCGCGTCGCCTCGGTAGTGCAAGATCTCGTGGTCGACAGGTCTTTGGCCGATTGTGAAAGACGTTCGCTCGATCCGGAAGACCGCGTCTCCTTCAGCGATCTGGAGCGCTTCTGCGACTTCGGGGTTGGCGGTACTTGCCTGAAGCGCATAGGCGGCCTCGACCAGTGGTGTGCGGTGTCGGGACTCCAGCAGCGTGAAGATCTGCTCGTTCTCCAGGTCATCCTGTGCGATGAGTCGACCCAGTTCCACGGGCAGGTAGGTGTCGTCGAAGGACACGGGGTGCCCGACCGCAAGACGAACACGTTGGATATGGGTGATCTGTGCTCCGAGCGGCAGCTCCAGTGCTCTGCGTGCGTCCGGCGGGGCGATGATTTCCTCGATCTTCACCACGCGCGCACGAGATGGCAGCCCCTGGGCCTCCATGTCCTCGACGAACCCGGTCAGAGCGGTGAGGGGCTGTTTGATGTGTGGAGCGGCGACGAAGCTGCCCTGACCGCGCTTGGTGACGATGAGGTCTTTGGCAGCAAGATTTTGGATCGCTCGACGCACGGTGATCCGGCTGACACCGAACTCGGCGATCAGCTCGTCCTCGGTCGGCATCCGGTCACCGGGACAAAGGTCCACTCCCAGCCGAGCGGAGAGCGCATGCTCGACTTGTGCGTACAAGGGGGCATCAGTGGGCATGCGCCGAACCTATCATGTTGTTATAATATCTAGCGTGCGCATGGGGTCCTCAAGCGCGAGCCTCATGCGTGACAAGCCACGCATGAGGCGTGCATCGAATTCGCAAGAACCTCCGTGACCGCCGGACTCTTCTGTTGCGTGGGCACGGTCAGTGTCCTGACCCAGACATGCGCCGGCACATGTCGACCACAGGGCCCTCCCACTTCGGGGCCTCGGCCCGAAGGCGCCCGTGCGAGGAACATCCCCGGTAGTGCTCGAACCGGTCCTCGACGGTCGACGCTCCTCAAGAGCCGTTTCCCTCACACCGGGAGCAACACCCCGGGGTTGAGGATGCCGTTGGGGTCGAGCGTGGTCTTGGTTGCCAAGAGCGCGGCGGCGAACGGGTCGGGGCGCTGCCGGTCGTACCAGGGGCGATGGTCGCGGCCCACGGCGTGGTGGTGGGTGATGGTACCGCCGTGGGCGTGCAGCGCTTCGGAGACCGCGGCCTTGATCTCGTCCCACTGCTGCAGTGTGGCGCCCGGCCTGCCCGCGGCGTAGACACCGAAGTAGGGCGCGGGCCCGTCCGGATAGAGATGGGTGAAGCGGCAGGTGAGCACACCGGACGCACCGGTGGAGGCCAGTGCGGCGTTGGCCGCCTCGACGACGGCGGCGTGCAATGCCGGGAACCGGTCCCAGGTGCATGCCGTTTCGAAGGTTTCGACGATCATCGATCGGGCGGCGAGCGCGTCGCGCTGGTAGGGCATCCGCAGGAACGCCGATCGCCAGTTGTCGGCGGTGGTACGGCCCTCTCGTGGCGTGGGAGCGTCGGTGTAGCGCGGCGGCGCGGGCAGCTCACCGCCGTGGTCACGGCACAGTTCGACGGCGCGTTCCATCCACGCCTGCACCGGATGGTCGGCTGATTCGAACCCAAGGACCAGGACACCGCCGGAGACGGCCGTTCCGGCGTTGAGGAAGGCTTCTGCCGCATCGAGCAGCCGACAGTTCGTCGGGGACAGGCCGGACTGGGCGATCGCCCGGGTGGCGGCGACCGCGGTGTCGTAGTCGGTGAAGTGCACCGACGTGCTCCCGCGCCACCGGGGCCGGTCCTGCAGCCGCATCCAGGCCTCGGTGATGATGCCGAGTGTGCCTTCCGAGCCGAGGAACAACCGGTCGGGGGAGGGGCCTGCGCCGGAGGAAGGCAGGCGGCGGGATTGCCCGGTCCCGCTCGGTGTGATGACCCGCAGTGATTCGACCATGTCGTCGATACGGGTGTAACCGGTCGCATAGTGGCCCCCGGCGCGGGTGGCCAACCAACCACCGAGGGTGGAGAACTCGAACGACTGTGGGAAGTGGCGCAGACTCAGCCCGTGCGGCCGCAACCGGTTCTCCAGCGCGGGTCCGAACACACCGGCCTGGATCCGGGCTGCTCGGCTGGTCCGGTCGATCTCCATCACCTGGTCGAGTTCGCCCAGGTCGAGGCTGACCGCCCCTGCGTAGTCACCGTCCAGGCGTGGTTCGATACCGCCGACGACCGACGAACCGCCGCCGTAGGGGATCACGGCGATGTTCGAGCGGGAGCACCAGTCGAGCACGTCGATGATTTCCTGCTCGGTCGTGGGCCGCACGACGAGGTCGGGAACATGGTCCAGGTCGCCCGCGAGGTTGCGCACCACGTCGCGGAACGCCTTGCCGTGCGTGTGGGCGGCGCGGTCGGCCGGGTCGTCCGAGCACAGAGACGCCAACCCGGTCGGGGCGGTCAGGCCTGAGGTGCCGATGCCGAGTTCGGTGATCGAGGGTACCGGTACCGGGGTCAGGTCGGCTTGTGGAAGCATGCCCCGGACCCTGCTGATCAGCTCGTCGAGTTCGGTTCCTGAGATGGCGTCCTCGGTGTTGCCCCACCCCCACCACGAGCGTGTCTTGTCCACCACGTCGCCTCCTCCGGTGACACGACTGGCCGGTAACTTACCGAACGGTCAATCTTTGCGGCAAGCTGGAGCCGCCCCTCGAGCACCGGTTCGACGGACGGGGCCACCTCACACCAGTTCTTGCCCTGGTCGCCTGCGGTGCCGTGCATGGGAAAGAGTGTGGCGTGGGCGTGATCCACCCCGTGGCCCTGGTGGACGATCTCGGTGCGCGTCAGTTCCGAGCGGCCCGGCCCGGTCACGCAGAGGCGGCCCTGCCCGGGCAGGAGCACCACCAAGGTCTGCGCCCGCCACGGCATCGACCTGTCCACCACCGGTTCGTGGGGGAACACGATCCTCGTCCTTTGCGGGGCAAGCAACAAGGCTTCACGGTACCGGTGTTCGGGGTGGTGTGTTGGTCCGTGGAAAGCAGCGCGGGAGCGCCGGCGGGAGGGGCATAGCAGGCAAAATGTACCTTGTCTTGTTTGTGGTGAATTGTACTGTTTGGTCGGAATCGCTTTTGGGTGACCTATCTGGCTTTTTAGCGTTTTCGCAGGTCAGATGATCTGGACCTGAGCGCGGGAAGTGCCGTTCAATAGACAAGGCTTGTCAGCAAGACCAAAGGAGTAGCAATCAAGCGGGCTGAGCAACAGGACGAGTACTCGACCGATGCGCAAGTTGCACGCGACTACTACAACAGCAGCGATGCCGACACCTTCTACTCCACCATCTGGGGAGGAACCGACATCCACGTCGGCCTCTACCGGGGGGTCGAAGGGCTTTCCGACATCGACGACATCGCTGCAGCCAGTGTCCGTACTGTCGAGCGTATGGCAGCCAACCTCACCCTGGACGGTTCCGTCAGGGTCCTCGACCTGGGCTCTGGGTACGGCGGGGCCTCCCGCCATGTGGCCAAGGGCTATGGCAGCCATGTGACTTGCCTGAACCTGAGCGAGGTGGAAAACGACCACAACCGCAAACGCAACGAGGAAGAGGGGCTCGGGCACCTCATCGACGTCCTGGACGGTACTTTCGAGGACCTCCCCTTCAAGGACAAGACGTTCGACGTGGTGTGGTCCCAAGATGCCATCGTGCACAGTGGCGACCACGGACGCGTCTTCGCCGAAGCGGCCCGAGTCCTGGCGCCAGGCGGCAAGCTCGTCTTCACCGACCTCCTCGCGGCCGACCACACCCCCGTGGAAACCCTCGGCCCGATCCTGAGGCGGTTGCATCTGTCGTCCATGGGCACCCCCGGCTACTATCGCAAGCTCGCTGCCAAGGCAGGTCTGACCGAATTGAAGTTCGACGACCTCAGCGAGCAGTTGCCCATTCACTATGCGCGTGTGCTGGAAGAGACCGAGCGGCGTGAGGCCGAGCTCCTGAAGCGCATCAGCGCCGACTACCTGGAGCGTATGAAGGCCGGACTGCGCGAGTGGGTGGCCCGTGGCCAGGCCGGAGACCTGGTGTGGGGTATTCACTACTACCAGCGCTAGCTGTACTGGCCACAAGGTCAGGTGCAGACCGGTAGCGGTCTGACAGCAACGGAGGGCCTCCAACACAGGTATGGACCGACCAAGGTCAACACCCGAGGTATGTCGGGAGGCCCTCCGGGCCCCCGTCGCCGAGCCGGAGCCAGACGCTCCCGGCGGTGTGGCGGATGTGCGGACCCCGGAAGTGACCCCGACCGAACACGAGCTGTCGGCCGTTGAATGTCAGGGAAGAACGAGCAGGTCCGGGCCTGTACACGCTGCCGGCCCGTGGAGATCTCCCCACTCACGTACCTGCAAAATCTCAGGCCCAGCAGATTCCGGCCCAACGGTGGACACATCCTTCCCCGGCCGGTGACCCTGCCCATGACGAACGATCGTGGCTGGGGAAAGCCACCTCGTCACCCTCGGAAAACCCCGAAGACCCCGCCAAGAAGTGCCATCTTCGCCTCCTCCAGTTCGGGGCGAACGGGCACTCAACGATTCTGTTCTTGTGGATCGAGGTCCTGTGCCGGTGGTACCGGACGTGACCCGGCCCAAGTGATGGTGAAGAAGTGAAGGGCCGCCTCGTACAACACCCCAGGGGCACGCACGTACAGGCAAGGGGAGTGACGTCCGTGCTTACGCCGGTCGTAGAAGGTGATGTAGGCGGCCCGATCCGTGGCGACCACACGGTAGAGGTGAGGCAGATCGAACCGGCGAAGTTCGACCTCCTCCCGGCTCTTGGCCACCGAAGCCAGATATGAGGTGTTGGCGCGAATCTGATCGCGCAGCAGGTCGGTGGTGATCCCCGGGTCGATGGGCTCCAGCTCGGCGGCCCGTAACGTCAACCATTCGCCGGGGACCGCGTCGGGGTCGGGCAGCAGAATCTGCACGGATTCGACCCGTCCGGTGGTCTTCGACCACAACGGGGCGAACACATCCCGAGTGAGGGTGTTGCCCCTGCCGGTCAACACCCCCACCCAGCAGGCCTGCGTCAACTCCTCGGCCAGATCCTTTTCCGCCGACTCCTGCCGGTGGTACACGCGGCGCACACCGGTCCCGGTGAGCCGGGCCAGCAAAGCCACCAACCACCAACGAGGGCGGGAGGAACGCACCCATCCCACGAGGACGAGGATCATCGTGGCCAGGATCGAACTGAGTACGCCAAGGACGAAAGCGGCCATCATGATCACTCCTCCTGTTCGGGGCAAATCAGAGCAGATAGGGAAATAGTTCGCGGACGACGTGGGCCGCGTTGTGCGCGGCCAACTCGTGTGCGTCGTCGTTCTTTTGCGCATCCGCACCGTCGGAGATGCCCCGGACCACGACCCAGTCCGGGTTGTGGTCACCACGCACCGAATTCTCCTGCCAGAACTGGCTGAGCCCACCCGATTCCATGTCCACGGCCATGATCTTGTCGTTGTAGTGCTTCAACCAATGACGTACCTCGGAGTCCTGGTGGGCGATCACGGCCTCCCCGGAGCCGATCAGGCCGTGGTGGACCTCGAAGCTGCGTTTGTGGTGCCCGTCCACCCGGCCACGGAACACGGCGGGTTCCCCCTGGTCGGTGAAATAGGTGTTCACCGCATGGACGACGCGGGCCGGGGCCTGACGTTCCTCACCGCGGCGTTGCACACGGTCTGCGGCCGTGATCTTGCGTGCGTCGTAGTAGACGATCCGGGTCGAGACGATGACGTCACCGATACGACCACCTGGGGTGGGGGCGGTTCCTGTTCCTTCAACCCCTGGTGTGGGGGTGTTGCCAAGCCCACCTCCGATGCCGACCAGGACCCACAGGCGTGGGGAGAAGTGGTGGCGCAGGTGGTCCAGCGCAGACATCACCGACCGTTGCCCGGGGCCAAGGGTCTGGGTGGCCACCACGTTCGCGGTACCGCTGTCGGTGGGGACCTTGCCGGTACTGAAGAACAGACCTTCTCGTTTACGGGGGCGGTCCAACCCCAGTTCGTCGATGACAGCCCGGGTCTCCACGGGCAGGATCGTGACGATCCCGATGTCTTTTCGCCCGTCGGGCTCGGAGGGTGCAAGGGGGCTTTGGGTCTGGGAAGGCTGCGCAGAGTCCGAGGTCACGATCGTTTTCGCCTGGTCGCCGAACGTGGTGTTGGTGAAGCTGTTGGTGCCGCCCATGTTGACGATGCCGCTGTTGTTCGGAGATTGGTGGAAACTCATGCCGCTTTTCCGTTCTGTGAGCCACCCGGGGTGGAGGACTGGGAAGGATGGTTCTGTGTCTGCTGGTGGGCCTGGTCGCCGAACGTGGTGTTGATGAAGTCGTTGGTGCCGCCCATGTTGACGATGCCGCTGTTGACGATCTGCAGTGCGCGGTCCTCGAAGGCGGAGGTGTCCACACCACGGGAGGACAGAAAGTCGCTGGTGGCCTTGAGCAGCCGTAGTTCGACGTTCTTTATGTGACCCAAAAGAGTGCTCTTGTCGAACTGGACCTTGCCCCAGTCCTCGGCCTGCTCCTGGCGAACACTGATCCGGCTGCCGATCCCGATGTTGCGACGGGGGACGAGAGTGAGGTCACGTCCGCGAAGGACCAAAGCCCTGTCCACAAGGTCGAAGAAGGTCTTGGCCAGGTGGAGCGGGTAGTGGACGATGCGTCCCATCGAACGGATCTGCCGGGGAAGACGGAACAGATCGCGCCACGCGGCACCGAGGACGGCCCGCTTTCCGTGCTGACCGTACTCATCGACCTTGCGGAAGTCGTCCGGGGTGCGGGTCAGCACGCACGCTGCGAACACCAGGCTCAGCGTTCGGCCACGTACCCTGATCTGGAGCAGCACCGTGGCCACCAGCTCTCCGCCCGCGCCGGGGACGCACACCTCCAAAAAGTGGTGGTGCGTGGAGTCCTGCTGGTCGATGAGCCCGCGCAACGCGGCCGGATTCACTGATTTTTCGAGGATGGAGCGGTCCGCAGACACGTCCGAGTCGGCGATGTAGACGCGGTCGCGCACCTGCACGGGAAGGCGGACGTTCTCCTCGTCGTCGCGGAGCTCGGTGACGGCCGCGCGAAGGTGGTCCACCAATTCGTGCGGGGCGAAGGGCGGGCGTCGATGTTCACGCTCGTGCAGGGGTTTGTCGTTGCTCCCCTTGCGTAGGAGTTGGATGCTCATGGGCGGATTCCACTGGTGAATCAGCTCTCCGGCCCCGAGGAAGGGTGATTCCTCACCGAAGAACGAGAACATGCCCTGCTCCTCGTCCTCGTCGTTCTTCTTGTGGGCCGGTCGGCGGTAGACCACACAAGGGTGTTTTTGCTGCTCGTCAACGGCCTTTTCCCGGTGGGTGAGGCGTTGTGGTCGAAGTTCGGGGGCCTTGTGGATGTGGTTGATGCACACCTGGCGCAGTCCGCCGATGATCGCGGTCACACCGGCAACGGCACAGCCCAGGTGGAGGGCCAAGGTCCCCTGGACGGGGTGGGACAGGGCCAGTACCGCCATGCTCAGGGCCAGTACCAAGATGAAGAGGCCCGTGTTCTTGAGACGCCTGCTCTCCTTGCCGTGCTTCCAGTCGGCCCTGGAAGGAAGCCTCGGCCGGGGTTTCTTCCTCCTCTTCTTCGTCAGCAGGGGTTCCTCGGGCTGGGCGAGGTTCTTCGAGATCCGCCAGGCGCGTTCGAGGAGCACAAGAAGTACGTATCCGCCGATGATCAGCAGGGTCGTCACCGTCAAACCCCAGAGGTGGGGGGTGATGAGGGCGGCGATCAGTACCAGTCTCGACAGTGTGGAGAGATGCAGGGCCAACCAGGCATGGCGCATCACGGGCACAAGATCGAACCCGTAGGAAGGGGCCGTACGCCGGGTGAAGGCCGTGCACACCTCTTTGAGGACAAGGTTCCGAAAGCTCTCATCGATGTGGACACCCGTGCAGAGGTGACGGGTGGCCCTGGTCGGTTCCGCACCGTGGTCCGGATGAGAGGGATGTACGGGGGAGAAAGAGGCGTGGGCGGTGGTGGTCATGCACGTCTCCTGCGCCGATCCATTTAAGGTCGGCATGACCATAAGTGGGTCCACGCTTTAAAGTCAAGTTGACCTTAAGGGGGATGTGATGGACGAGCGCCTGGCAAGATCCATTGACGTGGGTTTGTCGCTGGTGACGGTGGATCTGGCCATCTTCACCATCAGGAACGAGACATTGATGGTCCTGCTGATCGAACGCGGGGTGGAACCCTTCCGAGGATGCTCGGCGCTACCCGGTGGAAGGGTCCGAAAACAGGAGACCCTCGACCAAGGGGCCCGACGCGAACTCCTGGAGGAGACCGGGGTCGATGGCACCCGGCTCCACCTGGAACAGTTCGGTGCCTTCGGTGACCCCGAGCGTGACCCCCGGGGCAGGGTCGTCACCATCGCCTACCTGGCCCTGGGGGCGGACCTGCCCGAGGCCGTGGGCGGGACCGATGCGGCACATGCCCACTGGGTGCCGGTGGAGGAGATCCTCAAAACACCCACCTCCTTGGCCTTCGACCACGACCGCATTCTCGACGATGCCCTGGAACGTGTTCGGGAGAAACTGGAGTACACGACCGTGGCCACGGTCTTTTGCCCCGAACCGTTCACGCTCAGCGAGCTGCGGAAGGTCTACGAAGTGATCTGGGGGCGGGAACTGGATCCCAGCAACTTCCGCCGCAAAGCCACCAAGGCGGAGGGGTTCGTGGAACCCACCGGACAACAACGCACCCAGCAGGCCGGCCGTCCAGCGGCCCTGTACCGCAAAGGACAGGCCTCGTTCCTCACACCGCCCCTGCTGCGCTCGGCTTCGTGAACACAGTGTGGATGCAAAGGATGATCCCGAAGCCGCCGATGGCGTCGGCGAGGACCGAGGCCTTGTCGTCGCGGGGGCGGCTTTGAGCTGTGCGGCGTCGGCCACGCGCCAAAGCGCCAGGATACCTGGCTGTCGAGGCGACGAAAGCGGCGATGTCGAGCAGGAGCGCAGGGGCCGACACCGATACCGGCAACGAGTCCGACCCAGGGTCGGACCCACCGTCTGCACGACGGAATTCACCACGTCATCGATCTCGTCGAGGCTCCTGTCCGTTGCTGCAAGGAACAGACAGGACCCGGAATCGCTGACGCGCGAACACGATGACGGTATGTGGTCCACCTTGGGGACGGTGGTCGAGTCTGCACCATGGTCACAAGGAAATTCTGGGAAATCGGCTCTCCGAGCAGGCCGATCCTGGGAGGAGCCCAACGTCCGTGATCTTGCCGCCAGAAGCGAAAAAGACTTCGAAACAGGTTCTGGGAGCAGGATCACAGGGTTTTCTCCGAAGGTTCGGGGCGAAAGACCCCGGCGCGAAGATTCACCGGCTCAGCCAGTGGGAACATCAGCGTGTTCCCGGAGCTCTTCGGTGAGTTCACGCAGACAGGAGAGGATCTTTTGCTGATCCTGTGCCGAGTACTTTTCGAGAACGGCCTCGGCCGACCTACCAAGACGATCGGTCATCTCCTTGACCTGGGCGAGCTGATCCTCGGCCAGCTCGATGAAAACTCTCCTGCGGTCGGTCTTGCTGCGTACCCGACGGGCGTAACCGGCCCTTTCCAGCCGATCGACGACGGCGGTCACGGCGCCGGTGGTGAGCCCGGACAACTCGGCCAACTGTCCTGCGGTCAGCGGCTCGCCTGCACGGACCGCCAGGTCGAGGCACTTGTGATCGGTGACCGACAACCCCAGGTGTTCGGCGACCTTGGTGTGGAACAGGACCGTGGCGATACCGAGTTCTCGTCCCACCTCGGCGATGCCCCCACCTTCGGAGGTGGTGTCGGGTCTTGCTGCGGACGTGCCCCGCTGTGCATCGGATGATGACATGGCCGCCTCGATACGTCATGCGATCTGGTTCGGGAGCAAAGACAACGAATGTCGCGCTCTGCCGGTCATTGTATGTGTGCGATCGCTCGTCTTTTCTGGTCGAACCTGCGTCGACCCGGTGCCACCAAAAGCATGAACGAGGAAGTATGCGCCAGGGGAGGGGAAGGGCACGGACGCGCGCATCCGTGCCTTCACGTGTTCGGTGTCTATGCGTCGACGACGATCACCGGGCTCTTCGACCGGGATATGCAGGGATGGATCACGTCGGTGCGGTCTCGCTCGTGGTCGTCGAGGACGTCGTCGCGGTGCTCCGGGACCCCTGAGAGCACCGACAGTTCGCAGCTTCCGCAGACGCCGTTCTCGCACGAAGCAGGTGCCGCAGAAGCGGCTTCCCGCATCGCCTCCAACATCGTCTCGTCGGCGGCGACGTCGATTCGCCGACCGCTGCGGTTCAGTTCCACGGTGAAAGGCTCGTCGACGGCGTCGGCCGCACGATTGCTCGGGGTGAACCGCTCGCGGTACAGCGTGGTGTGCGCACCGCTCGTGTGGACCGCTTCGGCGAGCTTGTCCATCAACGTGTCCGGCCCACAGCAGTACACCGCGCACCCCTGAGGAGCGTTCCTGAGGAGTTCGTGCAGGTCGGGCCGGTCGGTGGTGTCGGAGGGCATGAGCATGACCCGGTCCTGGTACCAGTGGTGCAGGTCCTGGCCGAAGGCCATGTGCTGGATCGAGCGGCCGCGATACAGCAAACGCCACGGGCGTCCTTGCGCTTGCAGTTGGCGCATCATCGGCAGGAAGGGTGTGATGCCGATACCGCCCGCGACGAACAGATACGCGGGTGCGTCGTGGAGCGGGAAGTTGTTGCGTGGTCCTTTGATCATGACCTGATGGCCCGGCTCGAGTTCGTGAATCTCGATGGATCCGCCCCGGCCCTCGGGCTCCTTGAGTACCGCGATGTCGTAACCGGTGCGGTCGGCCGGATCACCGTGCAGGGAGTACTGTCGTACGGCACCAGAACCCAACACGAGATCGATGTGTGCCCCAGGTTCCCAGGTGGGTAGTTCTGAGCCGTCGGCAGCGGTGAGGCGTAGTGTGATCACCCCCGGAGTGAGCCTGTGGACGTGCTCGACCACCATGGATCTGCTGAGTTCGGTGGTGGCTGCTTTTTTGACCGGGTTGTGCCGGACCGTGCCCCAGGGTTTGGCGAAGGACAGGATCGCGGCGATCAGCAGCATCGAGCACAACACCGGTGACAGGATCGCAAGTGGTACACCGTCCTCGGAGATGTCCAACGGCCCCGAAGCAGTATGGGCATGGGCGGTCTCCAGGGCGCTGAGCACCGCGGGGTGGGTCAGGGTGAAGGCGAACACGAACACGATGAGGCTCAGCACCAGCTTGATGATCACCCACCAGTGTTCGAACAACCCCCACGGTGTGTAGCACGCCAGCAGGATGCCGCTGGCCACCGAGGTGAAGCTGGTGACGGTGATGACGGTGAGGTCGAAGATCTTCAAGGCCTGATAGATCGCCTCGATCATGCCGGGATCGTCGAAGGACAGCCCCATCAGTGACAGCACGACCATGCACGAGGACACACCGATCCAGGCGATCGAGAAGATCACGTGGACAGCGAGCAGGAATTTGCGTCCGCGTGGTGGAAGTCGCTTGGAGCGCTTCTTCTTCGGGTTTTGTGGGCTCGCATCGCCCCGGTGCGTAGATCGGGTGGCCATGTTTTCCTCTCAGTGGCTAAATATCTTACTAGCTAAGAGGATTCCAGGGGTCCTGTTCGTTGTCTTCGGGGAAGTCCCGCAGAAAACCCCTGGGCGTCCCTGAATCCGGGGTACGAGAGCCATCGGCACCTCTCGGGGGTGAATTCAGGGACCGGCTGGCAGGTGTGGCACGGCACCTCGGCTCAGGGGCCCACCGCATCAGAAGGGCAGCCGTGACCGTGCCTGCCGAGCCAGGCCCACGGCGACCACGATGGTGGCCATCGACCCGCCGAGCAGAACCAGTACGGAAGGAAGGCCATCGACCGGATACCCGGGCAGAGCCAAGAGCGACCACGTGGGCGGCAGCGCAAGCAGTGGGGTCCACCAGAACGCGGGAAGAGCCCACACCAGCACCGGGAGCAGGGCGAACACGGCACCCACGGACTTGAGCACCACCAACGCCTCGACCTTGTTGCTCGCAAACGCCGCGGTGACCATCACCACCAAGGGTGCGGACAGCGCCG
>DXDP01000496.1 GCA_019115445.1 Candidatus Nocardiopsis merdipullorum | reverse complement strand
GGTTGCCGACCCGAATTAACGGCGGGGGACGGTGTACCGCCCATCGGTCTTACATCAGCTCCACAGACATCACTTTCCGCCGGCCCGGCGGTAGGTCGGCTCGGACTTGGTTCTCGCCCGACCCGACGCACGTCAGACCAGCACCGGCTCAGGCATGGACGTGCGGGTTCGGCGATTCCTGTGAGCGGCGATCCGCCCTGAGGGCGAATCTCCGTTTCCTGTCCTGCTCCGCAGGGGTTCGATTCCTCCCCGGCCTGAAGGCCGGGGTTTCCTCGAAAGGATTCAGATGAGCACAGTCGTCGTGGACATCTCCATGTCCCTCGACGGGTACATCACGGGCCCGAGCCCCAACCTCGAACAAGGGCTCGGCCGGGGCGGGGAAGCGATCCATGGATGGGTCATGGCCCCTGATCCGGCACCCGAGGAAACCGCCCTTGTCGACCGAGGGTTCCGTGCCACCGGTGCGGTGGTCATGGGACGCAGGACCTTCGACTTCGTCGACGGCCCTCACGGATGGAAGGAGGAACGCGGGTACGGCTACGACCAGGACCGGTCCCAGTCACCACCCAACTTCGTCGTCACCCACCGTCCACCGGAAGCTCCCCGGCACCGAACCGGTTTCACCTTCGTCACCGACGGTGTCGCCTCCGCCCTGACCCGGGCGTCGGAAGCAGCGGGAGACAAGGAGGTGGTCATCATGGGTGGCGCCGACATCTCCTGCCAGGCGCTGCTCATGGGAGCGGTCGACGAACTCCGTATCCACCTCTCACCCGTCCTCATGGGTGCGGGCACCCCACTGTTCGCCCTGGTGAGTGATCGGGTGATGCTCACTCAGCAGGACGTTCTCGTCACGCCTGGCGCGACCCACCTGACGTACCGCGTCGACTGAACCCGGCAACGGGCCCCGGTCGGGGCCCGTTGCGTCCCACCGGAAAACGGGTACGCCCTGGGTGCCGTCCCCGAAGCCGTGGAAAAGAGGCCGACGATGGGCTCACCCGAGGCCGCCTACCGAGCGGGTGAGGGCAGCGCCCTTGCCGTCGACACCGTCTTCTACGACCGGCTCGCCGAACACACCGAAAGTCGCGAACTCGTGGAACGGTTCGTCCTGCCGATCCGTTCCGGCCGGGCCTGGAAGATCCCGGCCGGGCATCTGTGCCGGATCTCCACACCGGAGGGGCCCCAGGTCGGGGACCTCAACATCTGGAACCTGCACAACCCGCGAGAGCGACTCTGGGCATCGCGCACCCGCCAACTACAGAGTGCCCACGTCACCCGCCACGACCGTCTGTGGTCGACTCTGCCCTACCTGCGTCCCCTGATCACCATCACCAACGACAGCTTGGAATGGTACGGGGTCGACGAGGACGGCGGCCGCGTGCACGACCTGCTCGGAACCCGGTGTGATCCCTACGTCAACCGGATCCTCACCGGCGAGGACTTCGATCTGCACTGTCACTCGAACCTGACCCGGGCGGTGCTTCCTCACGGCCTGACCGAGTTCGACGTGCACGACGTGCTCAACGTCTTCCAGTGCACCGGCCTCAACGACGAGGACCGTTACTTCATGAAGGCCTCCCCGGCCCGGCCCGGTGACTTCTTCGAGTTCTACGCCGAACAGGACCTGCTTTGTGCACTGTCCACCTGCCCCGGTGGTGATCTGTCGGTCCCGTTGTGGGGAGCCAACGCCCAGGATCCGATCGAGGTGTGCCGTCCCCTGGCCGTGGAGGTGCACCGCCCCGCCCAGGAGCTGCTGGAGGGTTGGTCGGAACCTGCCACGGCTGCCTACCGGGGCACGCACGGCCTCACCCCACCGGAGAACACCGGGGGCCGGTGACGGGGCTCGCGGTGCCCGTGAGTCGAGGTGGGACGTCTTCACCACCACCGCCGTTTCTCCGACCGGCCATGTGTCCGCTGCGCGCGGACCCGGGTAGGACGCCATCACCACACTCGGCTGGTGGGAGGGGGAACATGAACAACACGAACAGTGAACGTGTGGCCGTGGTGACCGGTGCCGCGCAAGGTATCGGCCGACGAATCACCGAACGTCTGGCGGAGGACGGATACGCGCTCGCCGTCGTCGACCTGGAGGAAAAGCGTGAGGGGCTGGAGGGGCTCTCCGAAGCGCTGAACGAAAAGGGGCGGCGAGCAGCGGCTCTCACCTGTGATGTCTCTCGGGCCGATCAGGTGGAGGACATGGCAAGGCGGGTGGTCGATGAGCTGGGAACGCTCGATGTGTTCGTGGCCAACGCAGGGATCGCTCAGGTGCACCCCCTGCTGAACACCACGCAAGAGGACTTCGAGAAAATCATGTCCGTCAATCTGACCGGGGTCTTCAACAGTTATCGGGCCGCGGCACGGACGATGATCGATCTCGACAAGGGAGGAAAGATCATCGGTGCCGCCTCGACCGTGGCCTACCGTCCCTTCGAGATGCTGGGGGCGTACTCGGTGTCCAAGTGGGGGGTACGCGGACTGACCCAGGCCGCGGCGATGGAATGGGCCCAGCACGGCATCACCGTCAACGCTTACTGTCCGGGGATCGTCGGAACCGACATGTGGGATCTCATCGACGAACGCATGAGCGAGGAGCAGGGGAAACCCCGTGGTGAGGCGTTCCGGGAGAACGTCGACCAGATTCCGTTGGGGCGGGCACAAGAACCCGAGGACGTCGCGGGCCTTGTGTCCTTCCTGGCATCGAAGGACTCCGACTACATGACCGGCCAGTCGATCCTTCTGGACGGCGGGATCGAGTTCTCCTGACCGCTCCCCCGTGCCGGTGCCCCGTCTTCTGTGCAGCAGGTACCGGCACGGGCGTGGGGCCGCCCGACTAGAATCTGTGCGCTGTTGGTCGTGGTGTCGCGTCGAACCGGAAAAAAGGGGGCCGCTCGTGGTCACGATGAGTGATGTGGCCCGCCTGGCCGGTGTTTCCACGATGACCGTCTCCAACGTGGTCAACGATCGCTCCGGTGTCAGTGACACGGTGCGCGAGCGAGTACGGCGGGCGATCGCCGAGTCCGGGTACCGGATGAACGTGTCCGCCCGTAATTTGCGTTCCGGGGCCAGCGGTGTCATCGGTTTGGCCGTGCCCGAGCTGAACCGCCCCTATTTCGGTGCCCTGGCCGCGCGCGTCACGCAGTGGGCGAGGAAGCACGGCTATCGGGTCGTCGTGGAAGAAACCGGGGCCCGGGTGGAGGGTGAGATCGCCGCCATCCAGCTCTCCCACGCACTCGACTACGACGGTCTTTTGCTCAGCCCGGTCGGGCTGGACCTGGAACGCGAACTCGTCAGGGCGGGGTCGCGACCACTCGTGGTCCTGGGCGAACGGCCCGCCCCCAGTGGGTACGACCATGTGGCTCTGCCGAACAGTGAGGGCACGGAGGCGGTGACGCGGCTGCTCCTGGAGCGGGGCGCGCGGCGTGTTGCGTTGGTCCGGGGACGGAGCGGCTCGGGGGAGGACATGCTGAGCCTGCGCCACAAGGGGTATCGCCGGGCGTTGGATGCCGCCGGGCTGACAGCCGCCCCCGAGCTGCTGCTCGAGATCGGCCCGCTCGACATGGCGAGCGGGCGGGAGGCCGCACATCGTGCACTGGATTCCGGGCTCGATGCCGACGCCTTCTTCGCGGTGACCGACACCGTGGCTTTCGGGGTGATCCGTGGGTTGGCGGATCGGGGTGTGCGGGTCCCCGACGACGTGCTCGTGGCGGGCTTCGACGACCTGGAGGAGTCGGAGTACTTCGTGCCTTCCTTGACCTCGGTCTCCCCGGACCTGGACTGGACGGCCCAGCACGCGGTCGAGTTGCTGTTGGCCCGGGTGCGGGGCGAGGGCGGGCCGAGTGGACGGATCGTCGCGCCGTTCGACGTGGTGGAGCGCGAATCCACTCGCGGACGCTGACCTCAGGGTTTTCTTCCTTTTGTCCGTCCCTCTGGACAACCTTCTGTGTATCGATAAAGTAGCCAGCATGCGACTGTATCGATAAAGCAGTCGTGGTGCAGCTCAACACCGAAAGCATGACTCTCACACCCCCTTGAGGAGCCCCTGTGAGCACGACCGCCATCATCAACCTCGACCTGCCCGGATCCACCATCAGCCGCCACCTGTACGGCCACTTCGCCGAACACCTGGGGCGGTGCATCTACGGAGGGTTCTGGGTCGGTGAGGACTCCGACATCCCCAACGAGGGTGGGATCAGAAGCGACGTCGTGGAGGCACTGCGACAGCTGCAGATCCCGAACCTGCGCTGGCCCGGCGGTTGCTTCGCCGACGAATACCACTGGCGCGACGGCATCGGCCCCCGGGCGGAACGTCCCCGCATGGTCAACTCGCACTGGGGCGACATCGTGGAGAACAACCACTTCGGCACGCACGAATTCATGGCACTGTGCGAATTGCTCGGCACCGACCCCTACGTGAACGGGAACGTCGGCTCGGGAACGGTCCGGGAGATGAGCGAGTGGGTGGAATACCTGACCCGGGACGGGCAATCACCGATGGCCTCACTGCGCCGGGAGAACGGACGCGACAAGCCATGGCGCGTACCGTTCTGGGGCATCGGCAACGAGGCGTGGGGGTGCGGCGGCAACATGAGCGCTCAGGCCTACGCCGACCTGGCCCGCCAGTACGCCACCTTCTGCCGTGACCACGGCGACAACCGCCTCTACCGGATCGCCGCGGGCGGCTCCGACGACGACTACGCCTGGACCCGCACTCTCATGGAAGCGATCAGCTGCTTCGGATGCGCCGAGGAACCACGCGGTATCTTCCAGGCCCTGTCGTTCCACTACTACACGATCGCAGGTACGTGGGAGGACAAGGGCGGCGCACTGGAGTTCGACATCGACGACTACTACCGAACCATGGCCAGGGCCCGCCGGGTCGAGGAACTCATCCAGCGGCACGGTGCGGTCATGGACGTCCACGACCCCGAAAAGAAGGTCGGGCTCGTGCTCGACGAGTGGGGCACCTGGTGGGACGTCGAACCGGGGACGAACCCGGGGTTCTTGTACCAGCAGAACACCTTGCGCGATGCCCTGGTGGCTTCTGTCCACTTCGACGCCTTCCACAGGCACGCCGACCGTCTTGTGATGGCCAACATCGCCCAGACCGTCAACGTGTTGCAGGCGATGATCCTCACCGATCCCGACACCGGGGCCCTGGTGACGACACCGACCTACCACGTGTTTGCGATGAACACCCCGCACCACGACTCCCAGGAGCTGAGCGTCCACCTGGTCGGTGACACTTTCAGCCAGAACGTCGACGGCACCGACCTCGACCTGCTCTCGGCCTCGGCGTCCACACGGGACGACAGCGCCCTGATCTCCTTGACCAACCTGGACGCGGAACGGGAACGCACCGTGGTGCTGGATCTGCGCGGACGAGAGGTCGCCGGCCATCGTGCGCGTGTCCTGACGGCCCCGACTCTGCAAACACACAACACACCGACCGCCCCGGAGGCCGTCGTCCCCCGCACACACGACGCACTGCGTCCGCACCACCGAGGCCTGGAGGTCGACCTGCCCGCGCACTCCTACGTGACCGTCTCCCTGGACCTCGGGTGATTGATGCACGAAGTGCAACTTTCTAGGGTGGGAAGAGACCGCCCCATCGCTTCCGTGTAGGCGGGCAACGACTCGTCGGGAAGGGCACGTCCATGACCAAGAGCGAGCCGAACGGAACCGCCGCACCGTCGGAGTCACCCACCGCGATGCGCGGTCTCTTCCCCTCCGACCTGGTCGAGCGACAACAGCGATGCCCCTTCGATCCGCCCGTGGGCCTGACACGCAGGCGCACGGGCGGACCGGTCCAGCCCCTGTCCTTGCTCAACGACGCCACGGCCTGGTTGGTGACCGGTTTCGACGAGGCCCGGGAGGTTCTGTCCGACACCCGGTTCAGTGCCGACCAGGTACGTCACCCCGATGCCACGCAGGCGCAGCCGGAGGAGGTCGCGCAAAAGCGAGCAGCAGCTGAGCGGGGCGAACCCCTGCAGAGCGGCGCACAGCAGATCGACGAGCGCAGGGACGGCATGTTCATCTTCATGGACCCGCCGGAACACACGCGTCTACGACGGTTGCTGACCGGTGAGTTCACCGTGCGGCGGATGCGGGCGTTGGAGTCACGGATGACCGAGATCGCCGTGGAACACATCGATGCCATGCGGGCCGCCGGGTCCGAGGCCGATCTTGTGTCCGCGTACGCCCTGCCCCTGCCTTCGCTGATCATCTGCGAACTGCTGGGGGTCGACCACGCCGACCGGGCACAGTTTCAGGAAAACACCAAGACCGGGTTGAACTCCGCGGCCTCTCCGGAGGAGCGTGCCCGGGCCGGCGCCGAGCTGTATGCCTTCATCCGTCGTCTGGTCGAACACAAACGGCATCGTCCAGCGGACGACATCCTCTCGGGCCTGCTCCACAAGACCGATCCTCCGTTGACCGACGAGCAGCTCGTCGACGTGGCGTTGGTGCTGCTCGGTGCGGGTCACGAGACCACCGCGAACATGTTGGGGCTGGGCACCTTCGCTCTGTTGCGCAACCCCGAACAGCTCGCGGCCCTGAGAGGGGATCCTTCTCTGATCGACGGCACGGTCGAGGAGCTGCTGCGTTATCTGAGCATCATCCAGCTCGGTGTCACACGCGTGGCCACCGAGAACATCACCCTGGGTGGGGTCGACCTCCCCGCCGGGGCCACGGTGGTGATCGCCACCCCCGAGACCAACCGCGACCCGGCACACTTTTCCGAGCCCGACCGTCTCGACATACACCGTCCTCGCGCCCCGCACCTGGCCTTCGGCCACGGGGTGCATCAGTGCCTGGGGCAGCAGCTGGCCCGGATCGAGATGCGAGTGGGGTTGACCGAACTGTTCGCCCGCCTGCCGAATCTGCGGTTGACCGTGCCCGCCGAGGAAGTGCCACTGCGCAACGAGATGCTCATCTTCGGTGTCCACTCGTTGCCGGTGACCTGGGACCGACGACCCACGACGCAAGGAGACAACGGGTGCGGATCGAAGCCGACAGGAACGTGTGTATCGGCGCGGGACAGTGCGTGATGGTCGCACCGGAGGTGTTCGACCAGGGAGAGGAGGACGGTCTGGTCGAGGTGCCCGACACGGCACCGCCCAAGGACCGGGCGGCGGTCGTCCGTGAGGCCGAGCTGCTCTGCCCGTCCGGGGCCATCACCGTGCACGAGGACTGACCGTCGCCGAGGATCGGTGTTCCCGATCTGCGTAGGTCCTCCGAAGAGGCAGACGGGCATGTCGTTCCAGGTGAACCTCACCCGAACCGACGCGGTCCCCCTCAGGAGATTAATGTGCCCCGAACCGCGGTATACCGCTGGGACATATATCGACGAGACGGAACACGAGCCCCAGGCCCCACCCCCAGCAGGAGCCGCATGATCGTCCTCGGGTTGTCCTCCGGCACCTCCACAGACGGGATCGATGTCGCCGCCGCACGCCTGACCCTGGCCGAGGATCTTGTGCGTCTGGCCCCACTGGGGCACTTCACAGTGCCCTACTCGGACGAGCTGAAAGGGCGGATCCACACCGCGCTCCCACCGGCACGGACGACCTTGGAAGCCATCTGCCGGATCGACACCGGCATCGGCCAGGAATTCGCCGAAGCGGCACGCATCGGCATCGCCGAACTCACCGACGGCCACACCGACCTGATCGCCTCACACGGTCAGACCCTGTTCCACTGGGTGGAAGGGACGAACGTACGGGGGACCCTACAGCTCGGCCAGCCCGCGTGGATCGCCGAGGCGACCGGTCTGCCCGTGGTGTCGGACCTACGGGTGGCGGACGTGGCGGCCGGTGGGCAGGGAGCTCCTCTGGCCGCGCTCATGGATGTCCTGCTGCTCGGTGACCTCAAGACACCGGCCGCCGCACTGAACCTCGGCGGCATCGCCAACGTCACCGTCGTCCACGGCAATGCCCCACCCGAGGCCTTCGACACCGGACCGGCAAATACCCTGCTCGACACAGCGACACGCATGGTCACCGAAGGGCGCCGTGACTTCGACGTCGACGGTGTACTGGCCCGCTCCGGTCGCCCCGACCCCGCGTTGCTGGAGCACCTGCTCACCGAGCCCTACTACCGACTTCCTCCGCCCAGAACCACCGGGCCGGAACTGTTCGGCCCCGAGTACCTCGACAGGGCGTTGCAACACGTCGGCCGTCCCTCGAACGAAGACCTGCTCGCCACGTTGACCGAGCTCACCGCCGTCACCGTCGCCGACGCGCTACGCCCCCACTCCCCCACCCGGGTGCTCGCCTCCGGGGGCGGTGTCCACAACCCCGCCCTCATGGAACGTCTCACCAACCATCTGGCCCCGGCACCGCTGCACACCAGTGCCGACCTCGGTATGGACCCGGACGCCAAAGAGGCCTACCTGTTCGCGCTCATCGGTTTTCTCAGCCGGTACGGGCTCGCCGGTTCCCTGCCCGCGTGCACCGGCGCACGCAGAGCCCCGGTCGCCGGGCGCCTCACCCCCGGCACCGAGCCGCTGCGGCCGATCACACCGGCCACGACCCGTCCCCGACGCCTGATCATCGAACCACCGAACCCCTGATCGTCCCCGTTCCCGGAGTGTCCCTGTGCAGACCATCGACATCGTCGTCATCGTGGTTTATCTGCTGTGTTCGGCCTGGCTCGGCCTGAGGTTGTCGGGCAAGCAGCACAACCTCAAGGACTACTTCATCGGCAACAGACAGCTGCCTTGGTGGGCTGTGTGTCTGTCGGTGGTGGCCACCGAGACCAGTGCCCTGACGGTGATCAGCATCCCGGGTGTGGCTTACCTGGGTGATGTCACCTTCCTTCAGGTGGCGGTCGGCTACCTCATCGGGCGTGTGGTGGTGGCGTTCGTACTGTTGCCCCGTTACTACCGCGGGGAGATGACCACCGCCTATGCCTACTTGGGGCTGCGGTTCGGGCGTGGCATGCAAAGCACCGCCTCGGTGACGTTCCTGTTCACCCGGCTGCTCGCGGACGGTGTACGGCTGTTCGCAGCGGCCATCCCCATGAAGATCGTCCTGGACTCCTTCGGCCTGGAGGCCTCCTACTTCGTGATCGTCGCGATCATGGGCGTGATCACCGTCCTCTACACGCTCATCGGCGGGATCCGGGCCGTGGTCTGGGTCGACGTGCTGCAGATGGGCCTGTACGCCATCGGTGGTGTCGTCGCATTGGCCGTGGTCATGAACAGCATCGACGTGAACTTCCTGGCGGTCGCGGCAGCGGAGGGCAAGACCCGGTTCCTCGACCTCACGTCGAACCCGATCAGCGAACCCTACGCCGCGCTCACCGCGTTGCTCGGTGGTGCGTTGCTCTCCACGGCCTCCCACGGCGCCGACCAGATCATCGTGCAGCGACTGCTGGCGTGCCGGAACGTACGCGATGCCCAAAAGGCGGTGATCGCCAGCGGCGTGGTGGTCTTCCTGCAGTTCGCGTTGTTTCTCACGGTGGGCCTGGCGCTGTACTCCTACTTCGACGGTGCCTCCATCGACCGGCTCGGTCTGGCCAACTCCGACGAACTGTTCCCGATGTTCGTCGTCGAGGGGATACCCGCGGGCCTGGCCGGGCTGATCCTCGCCGGGATCATGGCCGCAGCGATGAGCACGCTGTCCTCTTCCCTGTCTGCACTGTCGTCCTCGACCATGGCGGACCTGTACGAGAAGTTCTCCCGCCGTCACCTCGACGACGCGCAGGCCCTGCGGCTCAGTCGTCTGTTCACGCTCGGTTGGGGGCTGATGTTCATCATCGCGGCGGCGATGTTCACCGGGACCGACAACCCGGTCGTGGAATTGGGCCTGTCGGTGGCCAGTATCACCTACGGAGGTCTGCTCGGCGCGTTCTTCCTCGGGTTGTGGGTGCGCCGGGCCCGTCAGCTCGACGCCACGGTCGCCTTCGGTGTGGCCGTGGCCACCATGGCCTCGCTGTTCCTCTTCGCCCCGGAACTGATCGGGTTCACCTGGTACACGGCCATCGGGACGACCATCACGCTCGGGGTGGGTTTTTTGCTGTCGCTCCGGCATCGGCACATCGCTCCTCGCGTGCAGAGCGAGGACTCACCCTCTTCCTCCTCGGGGGGGAAGGGGCGTCTTTGACACCATCGGGTTGGTGGGCGGTTCTTCCCGGCCCGGCCGCGCGTCAGTGCCGGGCCGGTCCCGCGGGCTGCGCGAATGCGTGTTCGCCGACATCGAAGACCGTGTCACAGGCGTCGCGGACACTGTCGTTGTGGGTGGCCACCACGACCGCGCATCCGTCCCGGCTCATCTCCCACAGGTGCTCCACGACCATTGTCCCGTTGTCGCGATCCAGGGCACCGGTCGGTTCGTCCGCCAACACCAGGGAGGGTTGTTTGACCAGGAGTCGGGCCAGGGCGACGCGTTGCTGTTCCCCACCGGAGAGATGGTGCACGGTTTCCTTCTCCCGTCCGCCCAGTCCGACCCGTTCCAGGGCTTGGGTCGGGTCGCCCCCTCGACGCCGGTGTCGCACCACGTCGAGGTTTTCACGGATGGTGGCGTTCTCGATGAGGGCGTAGTTCTGGAACAGGTACCCCAGGTGGTCCCTACGGAATCGACGCCGTGCCCACGGGCCGAGGCGGGTCAGGTCGGTGTCCTCGAACACCACCTGCCCTGCGGTGGGGGTTTCCAACAGACCCATGCAGTTGAGGAGCGTGGTCTTGCCCGTTCCGCTGGCTCCGACGAGGGCGAGCATCCGGCCGGCCTCCACCGTCAGGTCGAGATCTTCCCACAGTGTGCGCGAGCCGAAGGACTTGGTCAGTTTTCGCAAGGTGATCATGGTGGTTCCTCAGTCTCGTGCGGCTTCCTCGCGGACAGTACTTCGGTGGAAGACGACGAGCGCACCGAGAGTGAGGGCCAGGCCGGCCACGGTGATGGTGATCGCGTGGAAGGGTTCGGCCCCGGTGGTCGGGACCAGGGACGGCGGTACGTGCATGGCGGGGTCCTTCATCGCTTCCAGGGTGAGCAGGGTGTCCCATGTGGCCCAGGACGTGAAGCCGAGGGCAACAGCCACTTCCAGAAGGAGGAAACGTCGGTGGATGGCCGGGAACGTCCACCCGCTGATGTGGCGGACGAAGATGGCTTGTCCGCGCGTGCGTACATGGATCACGCATGCGGCCACACCGGTGAGCAACAGGACCATGGCCGAGGCGAAGAGGTTGATGCTCTCCACCCGGAGCATGGTGATCTGCTCTGCGTGCTCGGCGATCGCCTTGTCGCGGATGGGTGGGACCGTGTTGACGTATTCGGCGGTGCGTGGGTCGGACCGGGCCCGATCGACCACGTCCGGGTCGGGGAAGACGATCGCCCCGTGGGTCATGAAGTTGACGTAGGCCTGATCGGTGAGCACGGTGCCGTCCGGTACCGCGATCACCACGGGGTCGTGCAGGAACGCTTGTGACGGGGTCTGCCCGGGCAGTCGCGAACCATAGGTGAACAGGCTCTGCTCGTTCGCGCTGGGAAGGACCTCGATGTCGTACTCGGTCTGTGTCTTCTCCGTGTACAGGAGCAACCACTCGGAAAGGCCCTGAAGGATCTCCTTCTCCAGGTGGGCGTATTTTTGGGGCAACAGGACACGGAAGGTGCCGTCCTCGCTCACCGTGTGCGGCGTCCCCTCGGGGTTCAGAACCTCGCGCTCGGTCAGGTAGGTGTCGTTGACCACGAGCACATGGAGGTCGAGGAGTGCCGTACCGTGCGGCAGCACCGCTTCCGAGTGTTCTTGTTCTGCAAGGATCAGGTCTCCGTGCTCGTCGGCCTCACGCAGCCAGGGACCGAGATGCTCTTCGACCACTTCGGACTCCTCGGTACCGGTACTGCCGGACAAGGTGATGGCGGAGGTGTCACCGACGTCCTCGAAGATCTCCAGGGCGGCCTGTTGTCTCCGCGTGGTCTGTGTCAGGTGGACCACGGAGCTCAGCACGCTGAGTACGAGGAACAGCGCCAGGCCCCGGACCAGGTAAGCCCCCACCAGAGTCGTTCGGGCGGGGATCCGCCCCTTGAGTGCGGGCGGGATCGCGGTGGTGTGCACGATCGCGAGTACCAAGGCATGGGTGGTCAGAGCGATCGCCGTGAACACCCCCAGGATCACCGCCGCCACCGTGGCGAAGTGGTCGAGTTGGTTCCACCCG
>DXDP01000495.1 GCA_019115445.1 Candidatus Nocardiopsis merdipullorum | reverse complement strand
TTCTATTTTGCCCGAAACGGAAGGACTTGAGTCCCATTCCGGGCACATCATCCGACCTCGGAGCACCCCGCCCCGCGTCGACCTCGACACAAGGGTCACCGCTAACATCGAACCGGATTCGGTTTCTAGGGAAGAGGTCACTCGGATGCACACACCTGCCGTCGAAAAGCTCACCGGCGGGGTCTGGAGCCTGCCGATCCCCATCCCCGACAACCCCCTCGGTTTCACCTACGTCTACCTGGTGGAAGGCTCCGAAGGCCCCCTCCTGATCGACACCGGGTGGAACCACGACCAATCCTGGCAGGCCCTTCTTCGGGCGGTGGAGCGGACCGGCCACACGATCGAGGAGATCCGCGGCGCCGTCCTCACCCACTTCCACCCCGACCACGCGGGCCTGGCGGGCCGTCTGCGCAAGACCACCGGCGCCTGGATCGCCATGCACCCCGCCGACATCGCGGTCCTGCAGTACCTCGGTCACCAATCCATGGAGGAGCGCCGGGCGATCATGGCGACCCAGCTGCGCCGCGCGGGCTTTCCCGAGGAGGACGTGGAGGCACTGCTCCTCGTCGACCCGCTCCCGGCTGCGGCCATCCCCGACCGAGAACTCCAGGACGGCACCGTGATCGATCTTCCCGGACGTGACCTGCGTGCCGTGTGGACCCCGGGCCACTCCCCCGGGCACCTGTGCCTGCACCTGGCCGACGGCGACGTGCTCTTCACCGGTGACCACGTCCTGCCCCGCATCACCCCGCACGTCGGACAGTTCCCCCTGACCGCCGACGACGGCAATCCCCTGGGCGACTTCCTCACCTCCCAGAGCAGCATCGGGCGTACCGCCGACGCAGACCGACTCATGTGCCTTCCCTCACACGAGCGCCGTTTCACGAACCTGACCCGGCGCACCAAGGAGATCACCACCCACCACGAGGAAAGGCTGGACGAGACCACGGCACTCCTCACCGAGGGACCCGCCACCCTGTGGGAGATCACCTCCGGGATGTCCTGGCGCCGCCCATGGAACGACATGCGCGTACACGCACGACACATGGCCGCCGCAGAGACCGCCGCTCACCTCCGACTCCTGGAAGAACGCGGCAGAATACACCGCACCGGTTCCGACACACTTCCCCGCTGGGCCCTCGTCGGGGATTCCCACCACCGCACATAGGATCCCAGTACTGGCCAACCCGGTTCCGAACCGAACCCAACTGACGAGTAACATATGGGTCGCCCATGCCTGCTCACCGGCGAACACGCACCCCGCACCGGGGACGGCAGCGGCACGGCACGAACCCCACGGCACGCGGCGGAAAACCGGGCCCGCGACCCAACGAAGAGGTGGACTCTTGACCCTGGCGGGTGACAACACAGGACCGAGCCCACGGCCTTCCGGCAGCCACCCCCTACGCGTGGCCCTACTCTCCTACCGGAGCAAACAACACGTCGGAGGACAAGGCGTGTACGTGCGGCACCTGTCCCGCGAACTCGCCGCACTCGGCCATGAAGTCACCGTCTTCTCCGGACAGCCCTACCCGGCCCTCGACGACGGCGTCGGACTCGAAAAGATTCCCTCCCTGGACCTGTACAACGACGTCAACCCCTTCGCCACCCCGCCCCTACGCACATGGCGCGACTGGATCGACGTCCTCGAAGTCGCCACCATGTGGACCGCGGGGTTCCCCGAACCCCTCACCTTCTCTCTGCGCGCCAACCGGGAACTACGCCGCCGCCTGGACGACTTCGACGTCGTCCACGACAATCAGACCCTCGGCCGAGGCCTGCTGGGCATCAGATCCGCCGGATTTCCCCTCGTCACCACCATCCATCACCCCATCAGCGTCGACCGCAGGATCGAGTTGGCAGAAGCGCGGGGGCTGCAAAGACTCACCAAGCGCCGCTGGTACGGGTTCGTGCGAATGCAGGCCCGGGTCGCCCGCAAACTCGACCCGATCCTCGTCCCCTCCCAGTCCTCCGCCGACGACATCGCCCGGGAATTCGGCGTCGACCCCCAACGCATGGTCGTCACCCCCCTGGGCGTGGACACCCGCTATTTCCACCCACGCCCCGACACCGAACGCGTACCCGGCCGCATCGTCTGCACCGCCAGCGCCGACAGTCCCCTCAAGGGCGTGGCCGTCCTCCTTCGCGCCATCGCACGTTTGGCCCAAGAGCGACACGACGTCAACCTCACCGTCGTCAGCAAACCAAAACCCGGCGGCCCCACCGACCGGCTCGTCGACGAACTCGGCCTGCGTGACCGCGTGACCTTCGTCAACGGCATCGACGACACCGCACTCGGTGATCTCATCGCCGGTGCCCAGATCGCCGTCGTCCCTTCCTTCTACGAAGGGTTCTCCCTGCCCGCCGCCGAGGCCATGGCTTGCGGTACCCCCCTCGTCGCCAGCCACGTGGGGGCCCTGCCCGAAGTCGTCGGCACCGACGGCGACGCCGGACGTCTCGTCCCTGCAGGTGAGCCCGAACTCCTCGCCAAGGAACTCCAGGCCCTCCTGGACGACGACACCGAACGCGCCCGCATGGGCGCCGCCGCATGGCAGCGCGTCCAGGAACGTTTCACATGGAGAGCGGTCGCCGAACTCACCGCCGAACGCTACATCTCCGCCATCGACACCGTCACGGGACCGTCCACGCACTCCACGGGCGGTCGCTCCCCGTCCACCCAGGAGCGGGCACGTGCGGACAAAGCCTGACCGAACAGAGCTAGGAGCTTCCACTGATCACCGTCGACTTCACCCTGTTCCCCGTCGGTCCGGGCAAACGCGTCCTCGACCTCGGCTGCGGCGGGGGCCGCCACACCTTCGAGATCTACCGTCGCGGTGCCGACGTCGTCGCCTTCGACCAGAACGTCGATGACCTCGCCGAGGTCGAGACGATGTTCGCCGCGATGCGCGCCGAGCACGAGGCACCCGAGAACGCCACCGCCGAAACCGTCAAGGGCGACGCCCTCGACATGCCCTTTCCCGGCGACAGCTTCGACCGGGTCGTGGCCGCCGAGATCTTCGAACACCTCCCCCACGACACCGCCGCGATGAAGGAGCTGTACCGGGTCCTCAAACCCGGCGGTATCGCCGCCGTGACCGTGCCCAGCTTCCTGCCGGAACGGCTGTGTTGGGCGCTGTCGGAGGAGTACCACACCAACGAGGGCGGGCACATCCGCATCTACACGCGGGCCGAACTCGAGGCCAAGCTCAAGGCCACCGGTTTCACCATCGGACCGCACCACCACGCCCACGCCCTGCATGCCCCCTACTGGTGGATCAAGTGCGCGGTGGGTACCGACAACAACGAGCATCCGCTGGCCAAGGCCTACCACGAACTCCTCGTGTGGGACATGCTCAAGGCTCCGGCGGTGACCCGCACCGCCGAGAAGCTCCTCAACCCCATCATCGGCAAGAGCGTCGTCGTGTACGTACGCAAGCCGATCACCGCCGACTGATGGCACCCGTGCACGTACTCACATCGGCCGGCACCGAAGCTCTGCACCTGCCCGGCGTACTCACTGCCGAGCAGATCCACCACTCGGCCCATTACCTCGTACACAGCCAAGAGTCGAGCGGCGCCATCCCCTGGTTCCCCGGCGGTCACACCGACGTGTGGGACCACGTCGAGTGCGCCATGGCACTGACCGTCACCGGGCTGGCCGTACCCGAACACGCCGAGGCCGCACGGCGTGCTTACCTGTGGCTGGACTCGATGCGCCGCCCCGACGGCGGATGGTCCGCCAAATACCGACAAAGTATTCCCACCACCCCGCTCCGGGAGGCCAACCACGCCGCCTATCCGGCGGTGGGGATCTTCCATCACCTGTTGACCACCGGGGACGAGGCCTTCGCCGAACGCATGTGGCCCACCGTCGAGAGTGGGCTCGAATTCGTCCTGGCACTACGAGGTGACCACGGAGAGATCCTGTGGGCCCGTTCCGAGGACGGCAGCCCCGGGGACCATGCCCTGCTCACGGTCTGCTCCAGCGTGCACCACGCCTTGCGTTGCGGGGCGGCCCTTGGCGCTCACCTCGGATATCCGCGCCCCGCATGGAACGCCGCGGCCGACCGGTTGGCCACACTCATCAACGAGCGAGAAGACTTGTTCGCCGACCGCAGCCGCTTCTCCATGGACTGGTTCTACCCGGTCCTCGGTGGTGCGGTACGTGGTGAAGCGGCCCGTGCCCGCCTCGAGAAACAGTGGGAGACCTTTGTCGTCCCCGACCTGGGGGTGCTCTGTGTCAGCGATCAGCCATGGGTGACCGCGGCCGAATCCGCCGAACTCGTGCTCGCCCTCGCCGCTTTGGGCGACACCGAGGTCGGCACCCGTGTCCTGCGGAACGTACAGCACCTGCGTGATCCGGACGACGGTGCCTACTGGACCGGTTACCAATTCGCCGAACAGGTGCGCTGGCCGGTCGAACGCAGCACCTGGACCTCTGCGGCGATGATCCTCGCCGTGGACGCGCTCACCGGTACCACCCCCGGTTCCCGGGTCTTCCTGCACACCTGGGACCAAGTGGCCGTGGGACAGCACTGAGGGGCGGCCGAAGCCGCCCCCGGTGCTGGTTCCCTTCGCTATTCGTCGCCCCGGCCGGGTGGGTCCTCCTCGGGATCCCACGGCTCCTCGGGGATACCCGGATCCGGGGTCCACGGATCGTCCGGGAAACCCGGGTCTTCTGGATCCTCCGGAATCTCGGGGATCTCGACCTCCGGTTCCTCCGGTACCTCCGGCTGCGTGTCCTCCGGTGGTCCTTCCGGTTCCTGTGGCTGCTCCGGCCCCTCGGTGGACGGCTCCGGTGCCCAATTCTCGGTGGTACCGCCGTAGGCGGGGGGTGGGAACGATCCCGGTTCGTAGTCCTCCATCACCCGTGACATGTAATTGTTCCACAAGGTCGCGGGCAATCCACCACCGGAAATCTGGTGACCGGGGATACTGAAGGGTTCGTTGTTACCGCTGTAGACACCGACCGCCGTGGACAACTGCGGCGTGAAACCCACGAACCAGGCGGCGACGCTGTCGTCGGTGGTACCGGTCTTGCCTGCGGTGGGGTGACTCCACAGGTTCGCGGAACGTCCGGTACCGCTGTTGACGACCTGCTGCAAGGCGTGGGTGGCGTCGGCCGCGGTGTCTTCGTCCAGGGCTCGGTTGCTCTCGACCTCCGGGCGTACGTCCTCGCCGTCGGTGGTGACGATCTCCTTGACCACGTGCGCATCGACGTGCACACCCTCGTTGGCGAAGGTTCCGAACCCGCTGGCCTGGTCGACCGGCCGGACACTCGTCGCACCCAACGGCATCACCGGCACCAGCTGGTTGTCGTCGATACTGCCTTCCGGCAGACCCATGTCGTAGGCGGTCTGCCGGATCTCCTCGAACCCGACCTCTTGGGCCAGCTCGATGTAACCGAGGTTGTTGGACACCTGAGTGGCCTGGGTCAGCGTCATGACCCCACCCGGAGAGTTTCCTGCGTTCTGCACACGCGAACCCTGGATGTCCCGCGGACCTCGCCCATCCACTCGGGAGTTGAGGCCATATCCCTGTTCCAACGCGGTCGCCAACACGTAGGGCTTGAAGGCCGAACCCGCTTGGGCCGCACCCAGGAACGCGCTGTCGTACTGGTTGGCGACATAGTCGTGTCCGCCGTAGAACCCCAACACCTCGCCGGTGGCCGGGTCGATGGTGGTCAGCCCCAGATTCACGTCCTCGGGGAGATCCTCCACCGGGACGGTCTCCTCCACCGTCTCGTAGGCGGCCTCCATCATGTCCTCGTCGAACGTGGTGACGATCTCGTAGCCGTGCCGTTGGATCATGTCCTCGGTGAAATCGAGCCGTTCCAGCTCGTTCATGGCTTCCTGGAGCATGTAACCCTTGAAGCCACTCAGGTCCTCGCTCATGTCCGGACGTTCCGGTTCCGGAGCGGGAAACTCCATTTCGTCGGCCTCGGACTGCGTGATCGCACCCGTGGTGACCATGCCGTTGATCACGTACTCCCAGCGATTTTCCATCTCCGGGGTGGTCTCCACGTCGGCTTCACCGTAGTAGTGCGGCTGCTGAATGGCCGCGGCCAGGAAGGCCGCTTCTTCCGGCGTGAGTTCGTCGACGTCCTTGTGGTAGTAGGCCTCCGCAGCCGCCTGCACACCGTAGGCCTGTCGGCCGAAGTAGATGGTGTTCAGGTACTGCTCCATCACCCATTCCTTGGTCTCGCTCTGGTCGACCTTGATGGAGATGATGATTTCCTGCAGTTTCCGGCCGACCGTCTGTTCCCGCGAGACACCCTCGTAGTAGTTACGGACCATCTGCTGGGTGATGGTGGATCCGCCTTGCACCTGTTGGCCCGTGATGGTCGACCACACCGCGCGAGTGGTGCCACTGATGGACACACCGGGCTCGGTCCAAAAACCGCGGTCCTCGGCGGAGATCATCGCCTCCACCACGTGCTCGCCGCCCTCGATCATCTCCTCGTAGCTGATGGGGTCACGGTTGACACCGCGCTCGGCGAACACCGTCTCCCCGTCGTTGTAGTAGAAGGTCGAGCCCTGGTCGATCGCGTCGGCCTTGGCCGCGTCCGGCATCTCCACCGTTGTGTACAGGAAGGCGAACGCACCACAGCCCACGATGACGAACAGGCCGATGACGACGAGGAAGACCCGGGTGATCCGCCACCACAGCGGTTTTTTGGGTTTCTTGCCCTTGGGGCCCTTGCCACCGGGTCCTTGGGGGCCACCCGGACCCGAGGGTGGGGCTTTGGGCCCGCCCGGGCCGCGCGGACCACCCGGCTTCCCGGACTCGGACTCGGAGTCGGAGTCGGAGTCGGAGTCCGAGGGCTGTGTACCCGAGGCAGCGTGCGAAGCGGCGGCCACATCGTCTGTGGGTGAGTCCCCGGGGGAAGAGACCTCAGGGGGACCGTCCTCCCCCGAAGACTCGCTTTCATCTTGGTCGTCCGCATCGCCCGAGTACTCGGAGAAGCGCTGCGGGGCAGGCCACAGTGAAGTTTTCTCGGAGTCGTCCTTGTCCTGCTGCCCCTCGGTGCTCTCCGGGGCGGAAGCGGAAAGAGCCTCCGTCGTGGAAGAAGTCGTGGAAGAATCGGTGTCCACGGGCTCTGGTGGTGGACCCGGGATCGGCTCGGTCCTCGGCGGCTCCGCGGACGTACTCGTACCCTCGGGTTCCTGGTCCGTGGATTCATGGTCCGCAGGTTCCTGGTGCTCGGACCCCTGCTCCGCGGAGTGCTCGGTGGTCTCGTCCGCAGCCACCTCGGCCCCACTGACGGCGGCCGCGGCAGCCAGAACCTCCGACGCGAGGGAACTGTCGGAGGAGGTGTCCACCGTCTTGGCCTCACTGTCGACGACATCACCGGGGTCGTCGACAGCCTCACCGACCCCATCGGTCTCAGCGACCTCATCGGCCTCACCGACGTCGTTGGCCGCGTCGGCGTCGTCATCGGCTTGGTCCTCGGTCTGGCCCTCGACGGACCTGAAGGGGACGGTCAGTTCGGGATCGACGTCACCAGGTTTCTCCTCGGCCTCCTGCTCCTT
>DXDP01000494.1 GCA_019115445.1 Candidatus Nocardiopsis merdipullorum | reverse complement strand
CGGTCAAAGACCGGGCGGCGAAAACTTCGAACGGAGCCGGTCGAGTTGCCTGCGATCCTTCTTGGTGGGCCGCCCGGCACCGCGATCACGCTTGAGGACCGGCCCCGTGCTCTGTGGCGGGGGCGTGGGTGAACGGTCCACGTAGCAACGGGTCGCGATGGGTGCCCCGACCCGTTTGACGATGACATGACTCACATCGACGATGCGGGTGACCCCGTGCAGGCGGACACGGACCTCGTCGCCGACCCGGACCGTCGTGGACGGTTTGGCGGTGCGGTCGTTGACGCGGATGTGCCCGCCACGGCAGGCCTGCGCGGCGTCCGAGCGGGTTTTGGTCAAGCGCACGGCCCACAGCCAACGGTCGACCCGGGTGCTTTCGGGGCCGTTCGGCAGGGGTTCCGATGACTTGCTCACGCCGACCCCTCCTTGTACTTCCAAGACGTTGTGAGCCACTTTATGGGCCCGACTGTACGAAGTACTCCGAAGTCGCGCTAGAGTTGGAACACAACGAGGTCCTGTGGAGCAGTTTGGAGTGCTCGCCACCCTGTCAAGGTGGAGGCCGCGGGTTCAAATCCCGTCAGGACCGCAGGAGAAGGCCCGGTGTCCGAGGACGCCGGGCCTTCTGTGTTGGAGGGGGTCGAGACAAAGGGGCTGGTCGTGGATTACCGGTACGCCGTCGAGCGGACCGACCACTCGGCATTGGCAAGCGGACAGGTTCTGCGGTCCGCGCCCGGGTTCCCGGGGTTTCCCGTGCGATTGGCGAGCGAGCTGTTCCAGCGGGCGCTGGCGCACGCCAAGGACGGAGGCCGGGCTCGGGTACGGCTGTGGGACCCGTGTTGCGGGAGCGGCTATCTGGTGACCGTGCTGGGGCTGTTGCACCGGGACCGGCTGGAGCACGTGTGTGCCTCGGACGTGGACGACGACGCGGTCGCACTGGCCGCACGCAATGTGGAGCTGTTGTCCACCGAAGGGCTGGTGGCTCGGGAGGAGGAGTTGCGTCGCTCGGCGCGTGACTTCGGTCGACCTGCCTTCGTGGAGCGCGCAGAAGCGGCCCGGGAACTTGCCGAAGGGTTGGCGGCACGGGGCGGCGATCTGCCGCACGAGGCCGTACTCGCGGACGTGTTCGAGCTGTCCTGTCCGGTGAGGGCCGACCTGGTGATCACTGACGTGCCTTACGGGGAGATGACCTCTTGGGAGGGTGCGGCACCGGAGGAGGAGCCCTTGCAGGCGATGCTGGAGTCCCTGGGGCGGGTTTTGCCCGCACACGCGGTGGTCGTGATCACCGCACGGACCAGACGGATCTCCCTGCCGGAGGGTGTACACGCGCTGGAGCGGCTCAAGGTCGGTAATCGGGCCGGGGCCTTTGTGCGTGCCCGCGACATCGCCCCTTGAGGTACGCCTCACCGTCCACAGGGTGTGGATGGAGCTGCCCTCGGGTTCAGGGGATCCCCCGGAAGGCCCGTACCGAGTACAGGGCGACGGCCAGGCATGCGGCCGCAAGAAGAACGAACCCGAGCGTGTATGCGCCGGTCACCTGGTAGATCACACCCATGAGCAGAGGCGGGAAGTAACCCCCCAGACCACCCGCCGCACCGACCAGACCGGTCACAGTGCCCACCCGTGAAGGCTCCACCAACCTGGCCACCAGGGCGAAGATGCTTCCGGTGCCCAGACCGAGAAAGATCGCAAGAAGGACGAACGCGAAACCGGCCGGGAACTCCGCGGGTGGGTGAAGAGCGAGCACGATCGCAAAAACGCACGTGCCGACGAAGGAGACCAAAGAGACCTTCACCGGGCCGATACGGTCCGAGAGGGTGCCGCCGATCGGCCGGGCCACCACGGCGGCGATCGCGAACCCGGCCGTGCGCATGCCCGCGTCGGTCTGTGTGAATGCGTAGGCAGAGGTCAACAGGGTCGGCAGATAGGTGGAAAAGGCCACGAAACCACCGAAGACGAGTGCGTACAGCAAGGAGTTCTGCCACGTGGCCTTGAGCGTGAGGCCCTCCTTCAAACGCGGCCACGTGGGTTCGGTCCTGGGCCGCCACGAGGGCGCGTTGCGGCTGAAGGACCACATCACCACACCCATGGCGGCCAGGGCGGCGCACATGAGCAGGTGGGTGAGGAACACCCCCAGCCCTTCGACGAGCCGGGGGGTGAAGAAGGCCGACAGAGCGGTGCCGCCCATCCCGGTACCGAACACGCCTGTGGCGAACCCGCGGCGCCCGGCCTCGTACCAGGAGCTGACGAAGGGGATGCCGACGGCGAACGAGGTGCCCGCGATACCGAGGAAGAACCCCCACAGCAGCAACAACCCGTAGGAGGAGGCGGAGACACCGACCAGGAAGGTCGGCACGATGCTCACGAAGCAGATCACCGTGAACATCGACCGCCCGCCGTGGCGGTCGGTCAGCGTGCCCACCGGGACACGGCCGAGCGAACCGACGAGTACGGGGACGGCCACCAGGATCGATGTCTGTGTGGGGGAGAGCCCCAGGTGCTCGGAGTAGGTGTGGGACAGCGGTCCGATCAGGTTCCACACCCAAAAAGTCAGCGCGAACGCCGCCGTGGCCAGGGTGAGATTTCTGCTCGCCATCCCGGAACGACGGTTCGTACGCTCTCCGTTTCCCGTTCGCATACGGACCTTTCCTCCGCCGTTGACCTCCGATGATTGTCCCTCGCAACGGTGTGGGACGTGTGACAAACGTGCCGGAGCAGGCATATTCGTTGGCGAAATATGTTGGCCGGCAAGTTTTCTTCCCTCCAAGATGACCGGGGTTTTGGTGAACGGGGAGTATTTATTATGGCGGAAAAGGGTAAAGGCGGAGCCGCGGAGGCGCTCCTGCGTATCGGTAACCATCTGACCCGTTCGGAACCTTTGGACGGGACTCGTGCCCAGGTGAGAGCCGGCGGTAGGCAAGGGGACGTCTTCTACCGGGACCGTTGGAGCCACGACAAGGTCGTCCGTTCCACGCACGGTGTCAATTGCACGGGATCGTGTGCCTGGGATGTTTACGTCAAAGACGGAATCATCACGTGGGAAACTCAGGCGACAGATTATCCCTCGGTGGGTCCGGACCGCCCGGAGTACGAACCTCGTGGTTGCCCGCGAGGTGCCGCGTTCTCCTGGTACACGTATTCACCCACGCGTGTGCGTTATCCGTATGTGCGTGGTGTTCTTCTGGAAATGTTCCGGGAGGCCAAGGAACGACTGGGAGACCCCGTGCTGGCGTGGGGAGAAATCACGACCGACCCCAACAAACGCCGCCGCTACCAGAAGGCCCGTGGCAAGGGCGGTCTCGTGCGAGCCCGCTGGGACGAGGCGTTGGAGATCGCCGCGGCCTCGCACGTGTTGACGATCATGAGGTACGGCCCGGACCGGATCGCCGGATTCTCCCCGATCCCGGCGATGTCGATGGTCTCCCACGGAGCCGGTGCCCGTTTCGTGAACCTCCTCGGGGGGTCGATGCTGTCGTTCTACGACTGGTACGCGGACCTTCCGGTGGCCTCCCCCCAGGTGTTCGGTGACCAGACAGACGTCCCTGAGTCGGGTGACTGGTGGGACGCCGCCTACCTGGTGTTGTGGGGTTCGAACGTGCCGGTGACCCGAACCCCGGACGCACATTGGATGGCCGAGGCACGTTACCGGGGACAGAAGGTCGTCGTGGTCTCGCCCGACTACAGCGACGCCTCCAAGTTCGCCGACGAGTGGCTCGCCCCCCACCCGGGCACCGACGGGGCGCTGGCCATGGCGATGGGGCACGTCATTCTGCGAGAACGGTTCGTGGAAAAAAGCACACCCCGCTTCGACGACTACGTGCGTCGCTACACCGACCTGCCGTTCCTGGTGGGTCTGACCGAGCGTGACGGACGTCTTGTCCCGGACAAGTTCCTCACCGAGGCCGACCTGCCCGAGGTGGAAGGGACGGAGAGCACAGAGAACGCCGACTGGAAACCCGTGTTCTGGCCGGAGGGGGAGAACACGCCGGTCGCCCCGAACGGCACGGTGGGACACCGTTGGAGCCAACAGGGCGGCCGCTGGAACCTCGACCTGGAAGGGCGCGTCCCCGAACTCACTTTGTACGGCCAAGGCAGTGAGACCGTGGAGATCGCCCTGACCGGCTTCGACGCGCTGGGGGGTACTGCCGAGGTCCGGACTCGGGGAGTTCCGGTACGCCGGGTCGGAGAGCAACTCGTCACGACCGTGTTCGATCTGCTGCTCGCCCAGTACGGGGTTTTCCGGCCCGGACTGCCCGGTGACTGGCCCGAGGGCTACGAAGACCCGACGGGGCCCTACACGCCCGCCTGGCAGGCAGAGATCACGGGCGTGCCCGCCGAACGCGCCATCCGCATCGCCCGCGAGTTCGCCGACACCGCCGAGGAGAGCGGTGGACGAGCGATGATCGTGCTCGGCGCGGGCACCAACCAATGGTTCCACGGGGAGAACACCTATCGGGCGTTCCTGTCCCTGCTGTTGCTCACCGGGTGCCAGGGGGTCAACGGGGGCGGTTGGGCGCACTACGTGGGGCAGGAGAAGTGCCGCACCCTCAGCGGGTGGTCCACCTACGCCTCCGGTGCGGACTGGTCGCGACCGCAACGCTTCATGGCCGGAACACCGTACTGGTACACGCACACCGACCAGTGGCGCTACGACACCTACCGGGCCGACGCCCTTGCCTCACCACTGGGCCCGGGCCGGGTACGGCAACAACACACGGCAGACCTTGTGGCGGCGTCCGCACGTATGGGGTGGATGCCGTCCTACCCCACGTTCGACCACAACCCGATCCAGCTCGCCAAGGAGGCGGAGAAGAGCGGTCGGGACCCCGGCCAGTACGTCGTCGACAAACTCGTCGACGGCACGTTGCGTTTTGCGGCGGAAGACCCCGACGACCCCGTGAACTGGCCACGCACACTCACTGTCTGGCGGTCCAACCTCTTCGGTTCCTCGGCCAAGGGCAACGAGTACTTCCTGAGTCACCTGCTGGGCACCCACACGAATCTGCAGGCGGAACCGGCGGGCCCGGAGCACCGCCCGAATGATGTGGTGTGGCGGGACGAACTCCCCGAGGGCAAACTCGACCTGTTGCTGTCCATGGACTTTCGGATGACCAGCACCACGCTGCTGTCGGACGTGGTCCTGCCGGCCGCGACCTGGTACGAAAAACACGACCTGTCCACCACGGACATGCACCCGTACGTACACGCCTTCAACCCGGCCATCGACCCGCCCTGGGAGACACGCACGGACTTCGACATCTTCCAGGACCTGGCCCGGGTGTTCAGCACGATGGCCGCCGAACACCTGGGTGAGGTGACCGATCTGGTCGCCGTACCGCACCAGCACGACACCCCGGGCGAACTCGCCCAACCGCACGGGGTACCCCCGGACTGGAAGGTCTCGGGGGAGCGGCCGGTCCCCGGAAGGACCATGCCGGACATCGTCACGGTGCATCGCAACTATCCCGCGATCGCCCAGAAGATGGCTTCGCTCGGGCCGTTGGCCGAAACCCGGGGTCTGCCGGTCAAAGGTGTTTCCTTCACCCCCGACCACGAGGTGGAGTGGCTGCGCCGGGCCAACGGTACGGTCCGCGGCGGTGTGGCGGACGGACGTCCCTTGCTGGACACCGACGTCAAGGCGTGCGAGACGATCCTGGCGCTGTCGGGCACCAGCAACGGACGGTTGGCGGCCCAGGGGTTCCGACGCCTGGAGGAACGGGTCGGCAAGGACATGGAAGGCCTTGCCCTTCGCTCCGAGGAACGCCGGGTGGTGTTCGACAACGCCCGCCGTGGCCCCACCCCGGTGGGGCCCAGCCCCGAGTGGTCCGGCAAGGAAGCCCCCGACCGCCGCTACTCACCGTTCACGATCAACGTGGAGCACGACAAACCCTGGCACACCCTCACCGGACGTCAGCACTTCTACCTCGACCACGACTGGATGCACGAGTTCGGTGAAGCGCTACCGGTGTACCGGCCACCGCTGGACATCAGCCGTCTGTTCGGGGAACCCCAGATCGGCCCGACCGGGCAGCGTGAGGTCGTGGTCCGTTACCTGACCCCGCACAACAAGTGGTCGATCCACTCCGAGTACCAGGACAACCTGCTGATGCTCAGCCTGTCACGGGGCGGCCCGACCATCTGGATGAGTGTCACCGACGCCGAGACCATCGGCGCCTCCGACAACGACTGGGTGGAGGCCGTCAACCGCAACGGCGTGGTCGCGGCCCGGCTCGTGGTGTCGCACCGCATGCCCACAGGAACCGTGTTCATGCACCACGCCCAGGAACGCACCATCGACGTGCCCAAGACCGAGACCACCGGACGGCGTGGCGGTATCCACAACTCACTGACCCGCCTGCTGGTCAAACCCACCCACCTCATCGGCGGCTACGCCCAACTCACCTACGCCTTCAACTACCTCGGGCCGACCGGCAACCAACGCGACGAGGTGACGAGCGTGCGCAAACGGACGACGGAGGTGCGTTACTGATGACGGAACGGCAGGAACGAGCCACCTCGGGGGAACGGCCGATCGGCCGGGTCATGGCGCAGGTCGCCATGGTGATGAACCTCGACAAGTGCATCGGGTGCCATACCTGTTCGGTCACCTGCAAGCAGGCGTGGACCAACCGTTCCGGGGTCGAGTACGTGTGGTTCAACAACGTCGAGACCCGGCCGGGGCAGGGGTATCCCCGCACCTACCAGGATCAGGAGAAATGGAAGGGTGGTTGGGTTCGCAGACCCGACGGGCGCCTGGTGCCTCGTGCCGGTGGTCGCCTCAAGCGGCTCGCGACGATCTTCGCGAACCCCGTCATGCCGTCCCTGCAGGACTACTACGAGCCCTGGACCTACGACTACGACACCTTGACCAACGCGCCCTTGAGTGACGACTTCCCGACGGCGCGGCCCCATTCCGCCATCACCGGTGAGGCCATGCAGGTCACCTGGAGCGCGAACTGGGACGACAACCTGGGTGGCGGCCCGGAGGTCGTGGGCGAGGACCCCGTGGTGCGCAGACTCGGGGAGAAGGTGCGGTTCTCCTTCGAGGAGACCTTCATGTTCTACCTGCCCCGCATCTGCGAGCACTGTCTCAACCCGACGTGTGTGGCCGCCTGCCCCAGCGGTGCCTTGTACAAGCGCGCCGAGGACGGCATCGTGCTCGTCGACCAGGACCGTTGCCGGGGCTGGCGCATGTGCATCACCGCCTGCCCGTACAAGAAGATGTATTTCAACCACCGCACGGGCAAGGCCGAGAAGTGCACGTTCTGCTACCCGAGGGTGGAGGTGGGCATGCCCACCATCTGCTCGGAGACCTGTGTGGGGCGGTTGCGCTACCTGGGGGTGATCCTCTACGACGCGGACCGGGTGCAAGAGGCCGCCTCGGTCGAGGACGAGACCGACCTGTACCAGGCGCAGCTGGACGTGTTCCTGGACCCGTCCGATCCGGCGGTGCGTGCGGCCGCGCGGCGTGACGGCATCCCGGAGCGGTGGGTGGAATCGGCGGCCCGCTCGCCCATCTACTCCTTGACCAAACGTTTTCGGGTGGCCCTGCCCTTGCACCCGGAGTACCGCACCATGCCGATGGTCTGGTACATCCCGCCGCTGTCCCCGGTCGTGGACACGCTCACCGGTACCGGCCACGACGGGGAGGACGCCGACAACCTCTTCGGTGCCATCGACACCTTGCGCATCCCGATCGAGTACCTGGCGGAGTTGTTCACCGCCGGGGACACCGAGCCGGTGCGGCTGGTCCTGCGTCGCTTGGCGGCGATGCGCTCCTACATGCGCCGGATCAACCTCGGGCGTGAGCGCGACGAGTCCCTTGCCGCCGACGTCGGTATGACCGGTACGGAGATGGAGGAGATGTACCGGCTGCTGGCCCTGGCCAAGTACGACGACCGGTACGTCATCCCGACCGCCTTCGGTGTCGACGAGGCCGACCGGGAGGCCATCGAGGAGATCGGTTGCGACCTCGACTTCGAGGGTGGACCCGGCATGGGTGGGATGGGCCGGGCCCCCTTCGGTGAAGCCTCGGGGCGGCCCGACCCGGTGACGGTGGAGAACTTCCAGGCCCTGCGCAGCCGCCAGAGCAGTGATCAGCGGGCGCCCACGGACGGGCGTGTGAATCTTCTGAACTGGGACGGCAACGGCCGCCCGGACGGACTCTTCCCACCCCGCCCGGGGCGGGCGGAGACCGACGACAGCGGTGATGGGGAGCCGCGTGAGGAGGGGCCGAGATGAGTACGGGTATCGACGAGACCGACGGCCCACTGGGTGCCCGGCGGACCATACGCAGGGCACATCGTCGAGCGGTGACCCACCAGGCGGTCTCGATGCTGCTCGGTTACCCCGAGGGGGTGTTCTTCGAACGCCTGCCCCTGGTGGTGCGGGCGGTGGCCGAACTACCCCGGGGGAAGGTGCGTTCCGCGCTTCTGGAGTTTTGTGAGTACGTCACCAGCACACCCGAACCGGAACTGTGCCGGCACTACGTGGACGTGTTCGATCTACGCAGACGCCGGTCCCTGCACATGACCTACTACACCGCCGGGGACACCCGCCGTCGCGGGCATGCCCTGACAGAGGTGAAGCGGGTCTACACCGAGGCGGGGTGGACGTTGGACGTCGAGGAACTGCCCGATCACCTGGCGGTGATCCTGGAGTTCGCCGCGCGTGGTGATGCGGAGGCGGGCGGAAAATTGTTGACGCACTTCCGTCCGGCGATCGCCCTTCTGGGCAAGGCCCTGCACGCCCACGGCACGCCCTACGCACGAGTCATCGACGCGGTGTGCCTGACGCTGCCTCAGGAGCGCCGCGGTGACCGGGAGGCGGTTCGAGCACTGGCGGAGCAGGGGCCACCGGCCGAGGAGGTGGGGCTGGAACCGTACAGGGCTCGCAGGCCGCTGCCGATGGCCGAGGTCATCGGTGACGAAGGTGCCCCGTGTTGCGGCGGGGACCACGGCCCGAAGGAGAAGCAGTGAACGGACATGGGTCACTGGACACCCTGCTGTGGGGGATCCTGCCCTACGTGGTGCTCGTCCTCCTGATCGGTGGACTGATCTGGCGTCACCGCTACGACAAGTTCGGTTGGACCACCCGTTCCTCGGAGCTGTACGAGTCCCGACTGCTGCGGATCGGCAGCCCCCTCTTCCACTTCGGCCTGCTCGTGGTGATCGTGGGGCACGTGGTGGGGCTGCTCGTACCGGAGGGGTGGACCGACGCGCTGGGCGTGTCGAGCACCGTGTACCACGTGAGCGCGCTGTCCCTGGGGCTGGTCGCGGGTTTTTGCACACTGGTGGGGATCGCCCTGCTGGTATGGCGACGTCGAACCTCGGGGCCGGTCTTCAGCGTCACCACACGCAACGACAAACTCATGTATCTCGTCCTGGTCCTGGCCATCCTCACGGGATTGGGTATGACGGTGTACTTCGCCGGTACCGAGATCACCGGAGGACACACCCAGGACTATCGGAAGACGGTCTCCCCGTGGTTCCGCTCGATCTGGATCCTCAGACCGGACGTGGCCGCGATGGCTTCGGCGGACGGACTGTACAAACTGCACACGCTCATGGGGCTGGCCCTGTTCGCGCTGTTTCCGTTCACCCGCCTGGTACATGCCTTCAGCGCACCGGTCGGGTACCTGTTCCGTCCCTACATCATCTACCGCACCAGGGACCCGCATCACGCAGCGGCCGGCCAGGCCGAGCGGGCCACCCGACGTGGCTGGTGACATTCGTGGACACACACCTGGTGACAACACAAGGAGAAGACCTCGATGGAACTGTTCCCGGCTTTTCCACTCGAACGGTGGAACGACACCAAGCAGACCCTGCATCGCTTCGCACAGATCGTCGGCAAGGTCCGCTTGCACCACAGCCCACGCCGTAACCACTGGTGGCACGTGCCCTTCCACCTGACAGGCACCGGGCTCACCACCCGCCCCATGGGGATGGCCGACGGCAACCCGATCTTCACCGTCGACCTCGACTTCGTCCGCCACCAGCTGGTGGCCTCGAGCATCGATGGACCATCGGTGTCCTTCCCGTTGCAGGGGCACAGCGTCTCGTCGTTCTACCTACAGTTCCAATCCGCACTGGACAGTCTGGGCGTGGACGGCAGCATCCCCGACGCGACACCGTTCGACCTTTCCGATGCGGACCGTCCGTTCGTGGAAGATCACGAACACGCGACCTACGTCCCCGAGCACGCCAACCGCTACTGGCAGATCCTCAGCCAGGTCAACCTGGTGCTGGAGGAGTTCGCGGCCGGGTATTCCGGAAAGACCAGCCCGGTGCACCACTTCTGGCACACGTTCGACATCGCCGTCACCCGGTTCTCCACCCGGCCGGTGTCCCAGCCGAAGGAAGCCGGCGAGCTGATCCGTGAGGCCTACTCACAGGAGGCGGTGAGCTTCGGTTTCTGGTTCGGTGACGACAGCATCCCCGAACCCTGTTTCTACTCCTACACGGTGCCGGAACCGGAAGGGCTCGCAGAAGCCCCGTTGAGTCCGCCCCAGGCGGAGTGGTCGGCCGGTGAGAACAGCCACCTGGCCCTGCTCCGCTACGCCGACGCCCGTGAGCAGGCCGACCCCAAGGCCGCGGTCCTGGACTTCCTGCAGAGCGCTTATCTGGCCGGGGCGAAACGGATCGGCTGGGACATCGATGCCCTGGCCTGCTCGGGAGGCATCACCGACCCCTACGCGCAGGGGCGCTGATCCACTGATCGTGCTCTTGGTCCGGTATCCCCCGAAACCTTCGGGGGATACCGGTGTGCGTGGAAGGAGAAGGTATTCTCCGGGAGCGCACCGCACGCACACCAGAGCGGGGAGAAAGATGAACCTGACCGTTGCCGACGCACCGGAAAGATCGAGATACGAGGTGAGCGCGGACGGGACCGTGGTGGGCTTTTCCGCCTACCACCTGCTCGAGGAGGGGGTTCTCGCCCTACCGCACGTGGAGGTGGAGCCGGCCTTCGAAGGCAAGGGGGTGGCCACCGTCCTCATGCGTGCGTCCTTGGACGACATTCGTGAACGTGGACTGAAGATCGTGCCGATCTGCCCGTTCGCCAAGGCCTTCGTGGAACGCAACCCCACGTACGGGAACATGGTGCACGGGGACTGAGGCCCGCTCGCGGACGAAATCCCACCTCACAGGACCGCAATGTGCTTCCTCTGCAATGAGGATGTGATGTGTTCCCCTTTCCTCCATGGGTAGAAATGGGCGGCATCCCCTTTCCCCAGGTGCGACGGGTGAAGCCTCGCGCCTTCCCATGGAGGAGTCCACACCCTTGGAAAACCTCACCGAGGTCATCGGTACCTTCAACGACGATTATTTCTGGCTGTGGCTACTGATCCCGCTACTCACGGTGGTCAGTCTTTACATCACGTTCCGTACCGGTGCGGTCCAGTTCCGGATGCTCCCGGAGATGTTTCGGGTCCTGAGGAGCAAGCCGGAGATCGCCCCCGACGGCAAAAGAGCCCTCTCCTCACTGCAGGCGTTCATGATCTCCGCGGCGGCCCGCCTCGGAACCGGAAACATCATCGGTGTTTCCATCGCGATCTCGGTCGGTGGTCCGGGCGCGGTGTTCTGGATGTGGGTCATGGCTGCGGTCGTGTGCGCCGCCAGCTTCGTCGAGTCCACGCTCGCCCAGCTGTACAAGGTCCGCCACTCCACCGGTTACAGGGGCGGGCCGGCGTACTACATCGAGAAGGGCTTGGGGCAGCGCTGGATGGCAGTGCTGTTCGCGGTTGTCCTCATCCTCACCTTCCCCCTGGTCTTCAACGCGGTGCAGAGCAACACCATCACCGGTGCGCTCGCCAACTCCGCCGAGTACTTCGGCGCCGGAACCGAACTGGGCTTCTCCGCGATCGTCGGTGTGGGCCTGGTGTTCCTGACCGGTCTGGTGATCTTCGGCGGCGTGCGCCGGATCGCCAACACCGCGCAGGCGCTCATTCCGTTCTTCGCCGCCCTGTACGTCGTCGTCGGCCTGGCCGTGATGGTGATCAACTGGCGCGAGGTGCCGGGGATGTTCGCCCTCATCATGGAGTCCGCGTTCGGCATCCAGGAATTCGCCGGGGCCGCACTCGGCGTGGTCGTCATCCAGGGTGTCCGTAGAGGCATGTTCTCCAACGAGGCGGGCCTGGGTTCGGCACCCAACGCCGCAGCCACGGCCGCGGTCACCCACCCGGTCAAGCAGGGTCTTGTGCAAACCCTGGGCGTCTACCTGGACACCATCGTCATCTGCTCGGTGACGGCGTTCATCATCCTGCTCGGGGCCCAGGGTTCACTCACCGGTGAGCTGGAAGGTGACCTGACACAGCTTGCCCTCACCTCGATGCTCGGCCCGTGGGCCCTGCACCTGATGACGCTGATCATCTTCCTGGTCGCGTTCACCTCGGTACTGGGCAACTACTACTACGGCGAGTCCAACCTCGAGTACCTGTCGGAGAACAAGAACGTCCTGTTCGGGTACAAGGTCGTCTTCCTGGTCGCGTCCTTCCTCGGATGCCTGGGGGAGATCGCCCTGATCTGGACGCTGGCCGACACCACGATGGGCATGATGGCCCTGGTGAACCTGGTGGCGCTCGTGCCACTCACGGCGGTCGCGTGTCGTTTGCTCGGTGACTACAACGAGCAGCGACGCCAGGGCATCGAGCCGGTCTTCACCCGTGATCGTCTTCCGGATCTGCAAGGTGTCGAGTGTTGGGGACCGGAAGCCCCCCGGGCCGAGAGTGCCACTGCGGAGCGGGGCTCTTCTTGAGCTTGCCCGAACTGGGCTTTCACACGACGGACGAGGCCGGGTACACGTTCTTGTGCCCGGCTCGACCTCTCTGGTCACTTACGCCATGAACACGAAAAACCCCCAACCACAGTCATTTTTGGGCCTTCGTGTTCTTTCGGTCACGGCGAATAATCGCTAGTGTGCTGGGTCACAGTCGTGGCGGCCAGTGTGTTCTGTTGAGGGAGTCCGATGACCATCGTCTCGATCGAGCCCGCCACCGCCGAGCGGTGGGAAGACCTGAAGGGCCTTTTCGGGCCGACCGGAGCCTACGGGCACTGCTGGTGCACGTTCTTCCGCAGGCGCGCCAAGGACCACACGGCGAGCATCTCCTGCGAACGCTCCACACGCGGCCTCGACAACAAGGCAGAGCTGCAGAGGCTGACCCTCGGCGGCAAAGTGCCCGGGCTGCTCGCCTACGACAAGGACGGCCCCTGCGGATGGGTGTCCGTCGCACCACGAGAAGACTTCATCCGCCTGTCACGTTCGCGTTCACTACGCCCCGCCGACCCCAACGAACCCGGCGTATGGGCACTCGTCTGTTTCTGGCTGCCGCACCGTCGACGCCGCCGCGGTCTCGGTACCCGCCTGCTGGACGGAGCGATCGAATACGCCAGAGCCGAAGGTGGACGCATCCTGGAGGCCTACCCGGTGGACACCGCAGGAGGACGAGCCCCCAGCGCCGAGGTCTACACCGGAACGGTGGAAATGTTCCACCGCGCAGGGTTCACCCTGACCCAACACCACCTGAGTGAACGAACCGTGGCGAGGCTGGAGCTCAAGGGCCAATAGCCCACCCGTCACCCACCACCACCCTCAAGGGCC
>DXDP01000493.1 GCA_019115445.1 Candidatus Nocardiopsis merdipullorum | reverse complement strand
CAGTAGCAGCCTACGAGCCAGATCCACCCGGCGCCCGGTCAAGTACTGGTGCGGCCCCATACCGAAGGTGCGGCTGAACACTCGGACCAGGTGGGCCGGATGGGCGTGCAGAGTCGCGGAGGCGCCTTGGAGTCCGACCCCTTCCACGAACTTCGCGTCGAGGAGGTCACGTAGCTGGTGCGCGAGTCTCGGGTCTTGAGTCGGAGCACGAGGGACAATCCGTCGGTGCAGATGGTCCTGCAGTCGTTCGGAGAGCAACGCCAATCTGCTTTCCGCCTCCAGTTCGTCTTCCGGCCGCTTCAGTACCTGGTGCAGTTGGTGCACGCGCAGGCGCAGCCGGGGATCGTTCAGAGTGGGGCTGTCCACAGCCAGGCCCACGAGATCCTCGGTGAGCTGGGAAGAGTCCAGGTACAGAACCCGCTTGTGAAAACCGTGCGGCGTGCTGGCTCGCCCATTGTGAGGGACGTGTGGGGGGAGCAAGGTGACCATGTGGTCGAGGGCGCCGTGCTCGTGGCGGTCCAAATCATACCTGACCACCCCTTTGTCGATAATTAGCAACGCCCATGTTTCATGCGTGTGCATAGGGTACACGTGATCAGTGATGTGAGCATATAAGACCTCGTCCACACCGCCCAAGGACGGACGCCAGGCCCGAACGTGCGAATGATCGACCATGCAAAGATCGTACAAGACTTGGCGCCGACCACGCAGGTTGAATCGGGAACATGGAAACCGCCAACGAACCCGTTCGTTTCGATACAAAGATCGCTGTCGTGCTGCGTGATGATCTGCAAGTGTGGCAGCGCCTCAACATGACAGCGTTTCTGGTCAGCGGTATCGGTCGAGAGATTCCCGAGGTGATCGGTGAACCCTATTCGGACGCTGACGAAACCGACTACCTACCGATGTTTCGTCAACCAGTGCTGGTCTTCGAGGCGTCCAAGGAGGCGCTGGTGACCTGCCACCAGCGTGCCCTGGGGCGCCGGATGCCCCTGTCGGTCTTCACCACGGATCTTTTCACCACCAACAACGACCGGGACAACCGGGCTGCGGTGCGCGCCGTACCTCGGGACCAGCTCGACCTCGTCGGCGTAGCCCTGTACGGGCCACGCAACGCGGTGGACAAAGTCCTCAAGGGAACCCGAATGCACCCCTGAACGGTCGTATGGATGTGTGATGACAAAAGAAAGTTCACCGTTGAATGAAACGGTGAGAGCTCACCTCTACCTGCTGGCTACGATGGCCTTCTTTGGAAGCGCTTTCACCAGCTCGAAAGTGGTTGTGGAAGAGATTCCACATCAAGTTGCTGCCGTCCTCAGGTTCGGTGGTGGTGCTCTGATCCTGCTGATCTTACTCCTTTTTATCAGGAAAAAGCTGAAGTCAGAAAAACTCACTTTCGGCCAGATAGCTCGAGCAGCAGCAGTAGGTTTGATCGGTGTTTTTGCCTATAATCTTTTCTTTTTCTGGGGACTTTCTCTGGCTCCATCGATCGATGGAAGTATTATTGTCCCAGTATTGAGCCCCGTCATTACTACTGGAATTCTCCTGCTGCTCGGGCGCGAAACAGCGTCACCGGCCCGGTTCGGCGGACTGGCGCTGGGAGTGGCCGGCGCCGTGGTGTTCTTCCTCGGTGCCGGAGGGGCGAACATCGGCACGGACGGAGCACGTCTGACGGGCGATTTCATCTATCTTCTCGGTGCTCTCTGCTGGGCTTTCTACAGCATTGCCTCAAAGAAGGTGCTGGTGGGCATGAACCCCTTGCACGCGACCACCTTCGGCACTCTTGCCGGGGCCATGGCTCTCCTGGTGTACGCCATTCCCGCGTTGCCCGACATGGAGTGGACGGCACTGTCCGGGAGCACGTGGGCCAACATCGCTTACCTCGCCATCGGTCCCACCGCGGTGGCCTACCTCTTCTACTACCGAGGATTGCGTGTTGTCAGCCCGTCCACAGCCACCGTCCTGATGTTCACGGTGCCTGTCTTCGGTGTGACTTGTGGGGTCGTGTTCCTGAGTGAATCCCTCACCGGGATCCAGGCTGCCGGTGCGCTCGTCATGCTGGTCGGCGCATTGCTGGCCGTCACCCAAGGAAAGTTGAGGCCCGGACCATCAACTGCTCGGGACGGTGATCGACCGGCCCGAACCACTGCTGATCGGAAGGCGGGCTGACAGCGGGCTTTCCAGCATCACACCACCACCGGGGCAGTGGTGGTGCCTCCTGCTGAACACACGTCCTGGCTCTGACGGGTGTAGGCGGGCCGGCGGTGCACATCCACTCCGAGGCAGGCCAGGGCCTTGCGTACCGAGGCGGCGGCGAATTCCGGGCCGCGGTCCAGCCGCCCGGTGGCGGGGATGGCGTCGAAAAGGCCCCGGTCGGGGTCATGGACCAGGCCCATACGGATCGCGGTGAGCACCGTTCCGGCGTGCGGGGTGGCGGTGATGGCCCATCCGACCAGGGCCCGAGTGGCGTCGTCGATGACGGTGGTCATCCACGGGCCCAGGGCCGTGCCGCGCGGGGGCAGCACCAGCATGGGGATCTGCTTGTGGTCCAGTTCCCAGATCTGGTTGCGGCCCGTCGGCGGGCGGGCCAGGTGGACCCCGGCCGTGCGCCTTCCGGGTTCGCCGGTGCGCCAGGCCGCCTGCTCGGCCGGGGTGAGTTCGCGGGCGAAAGCACGTTGCAGGGTGCGCATCCCCACCGGGTCGGCCGCGGCCCAGCCATGGGAGAGGAAGGTCGGGACCGGAGCGCCGGCGGTGTGGCCGGTGCCCTCGATGACGGCCTGGCGGGCGCGGTGCAGGGCCGTCACGTTGCCGCGGTAATGAGCGAACACCTCTCGATCAGTGGTGCTGATCCGGTAGAAACCCGCTGGTTCAGTTCTTTGAGCCAGCGCCACACGGTGCGCAGGCTCACCCCAGACCGTCGGCCACCCTCCGGGCGTGTTCAGTGGTCAACGCCTCTTGTTCGCGCAGGGTGCGCAGCCGCGCGATGATCGCGTGGCGCTGCTCGGTGTCGATGCGGCTCCGGTGCTGCTCTCCCATGAGGGCGAGTGTGCGCCGAGGTCCGGTGGTGAGCTGCCAACGACACGGGCCCCTTGTGGGACCTTTACCCGGTACGGACCTTCAGCGGCGGCGTCGATGAGGGTCGTGCTCGGTGGTGATCCGAGCGGAGGCCTCCTCGCCCAGGCGCACGTACTTGCCCAGGATGGCCAGGTGGGCGTGGCGGGACTTGACCTGGAGTCCGGGGCACTGCGCCCTTCGGCGGCCAAGTGCTTGAGAGCGGAGTGGGGCAACGGGTGCAGGGTCCACCCCTTGCGGTGCGGGTCATGCCTCTTCGTGGCCTGCTTGAACCTGTGTGACAGAGAATATGCCATTCTCTGTCACACAGGCGGGTTCGAGGTGTGCCTTCAGCGGACTGTTCACCGCCTCGGCGGTGGAAGCAATGAAGTCATTGATCAGGAGCAGGGCCTCATCGCACTGTCGGCCGACCTGGGGCCCAGACGGTGGGACGCCTGGGCCCCGCACAGGACGGGAATCAGCGCTTCATGAGGGCGAAGACTCCCCAGCCGAGGTACTCACGTGTCCCACGCGCGTAGCGGGCGGGCTCGGTGGCGAGCTCCTCCCGTACCTCGGGGGCCAGTTCGTCGTCCGGGTGCCGGTCGAGCCAGCGGCGCATGCTGAGCCACTGGGCCGCGGCGTACCGATCCCAGCTGTCCTGGTCGGACAGCATCATTTCCACGACGTCGTACCCGAGGTCCTGGAATTGCCCGATCAGATCCGGGAGTTCCAGGAAGTCGGCGATGGCGGTAGCGTGGCAGGCCTGAGCGGTCTTCTCGTCCGGAGGGGTCTTCCGCCAATACGGCTCGCCGATCAGCATCAGGCCTCCGGGACGGAGGCTGTGGTCGAGCAGCTCGATCGTCCCGGCGACACCGTTGCCGATCCAGGTGGCGCCGACACAGGCTGCCAGGTCGACCGGCTGATCCGCGACATGGCCGGTAGCGTCACCGTGGATGAACTCGACCCGGTCGGCGACGCCCAGTTCGGCGGCGCGGGCCCGGGCCTGCTCGGTGAAGAGCGTGCTGATGTCCACTCCGGTGCCCGTAAAGCCCAGGTCACGCGCCCAGGTGCATAGCATCTCACCCGAGCCGCTGGCCAGGTCGAGCACCCGTGTCCCGGGGACGAGGCGCAGTGATTCGCCCAGGGCGGCGAACTTGGCCGCGGTCAGCGGGTTGTGGATCCGATGTCCGCTCTCGCGGATGGTGAAGATACGGGGAAGGTCCATGACCAGATTCCTTTCCGTCATGCTTTGAAGTTCGGGAACTGCTTGAGGGCGCGTCGCAGGCGCGCACCGTGCTTGTTCTGCCGCTTCATCTCGGCGCTCAACCACGCGTCGGTGCGGGAGGCGACGTAGGCGTTCTCGCTCTGCGGCCGGTGGTGGCTGTCGAGGTGCCGCCGGGCGAGGTGGCCGTCCTCGACGGCAGACAGCACGGCGCAATCCGGCTCTCTGGGATGGGCACAGTCCGCGAAGCGGCAGTCCCGCGCCAGTTCGATGATCTCAGCGAAGGTCTGGTCCAGGCCCTCGTCGGTCCCGTGCAGGCCCACGCCGCACAGGCCCGGGGTATTCAGCAGGACCCCGGCGTAGGGCAGCGGCAGCAGCTCCCACCATGCGGTGGTGTGCCGGCCTTTGCCGTCGCTTCTGCGTACCGCGCCGGTGGCCAGGAGGTTCTCGCCCAGCAGTCAGTTGCCGAGGGTGAACTTGCCCACTCCCGAGGGCCCGAGCAGGACGACCGTGCCCGACAGGACAGCGGCGAGGACTTCTATGCCCTCTCCGGTGGCGGCGCTGGTGACCAGCACTTCCACACCCGAAGCGACCGCGGCCATATCGGAGGCCGCCGACACGGGGTCGGCGCACCGGCCGGCCTTGGTGAGCACCACCACAGGTGTGGCGTCGCGAGCATCCGCTTGATCCGTCTGTGCTTGAGCGGGTCGACGAGGGAGACGGTCACCGCCACAGTGTCGATATTCGCAGCCAGGACCTGGGCTTGGGAGGTGCGCGACGAGATGGAGCGAACCACGGCGGTCCGGCACTCCAGTACCTCGACGACGGTGGCGGAGGTGGCCGCGTCGACCGGCTGGACGACCACCCAGTCGCCAGTGCACGGCGTCGGCCGGTCACTGGTGACCGCCGCGCGGACGGATCCGGTCTCGGCGACGACATCGTGCAGGCCGTGCTCGGCCCGCACCACGCGGCCCGGAACCAGTCCGTCAACTTGTGACAGTGCGAAGGAGCGCTCACGTTTCGCGTCCCAGCCGTGGTCGGCCAGAGGCAGGACGCGTGCAGGAGGAGAGAGAGCAGGTGATTGTGAGGCGGATTGATGAAAACAAAATGGAGACCCTTGAAAGGGGCCCGCCGGACGGCAGGTGTGCCG
>DXDP01000492.1 GCA_019115445.1 Candidatus Nocardiopsis merdipullorum | reverse complement strand
GACTGGCGATGTCGGGGCCGGCGTTCAGAAGCTGTAGTTCTTCCAGGACCTGGCCGGGCATCCCGGCTTCGCTGAGGCCACTGGCGCTGTCCCTGGTACGCGTGGCGTAGAAGATCTCCGGGACGACGTCCTGGACGAAATGGCCCCGGCCCGGCCTGCTGATGACAAGGCCCTGGTTACGGAGCATGCCGAGCGCCAGTCGCACGGTGTTGCGGGAGGCCTCGAAGCGCTCTTCCAGCTGTTTTTCCGATTCCAGTTGACCACCGGGCTGCAGTTGTCCTTCCTTGATCTCCCGCCGCAGCGCACGAGCGATCTGACGATATCTGCTCTCTGCCCGCATAAGACGCCCCCCAGGGGGTATCAAAAAACAAGACCCCGACTTGTACCAACAAGATGAGCAGATCACCAGGAGAACAGGTTCAACCGGTTCTGCTGGGCCCATCATAGAGGAAGGCCACCCTGAGCACACGTCTCGGCGAGCAGCAGAATCCACGGAAAAAGAGAGGAAGCGCCGTCCGTACCGCGAAAAAAGCCCCCCACAGCCACAGACGGCAGGACAGAAGTCATCTGAAACACGAGTGGGAGCCACCGGACCACCCCAAGGTCCGCCACCGGCCATTCACTGCCCCAAGGAGGTCACCATGATCGGAATGCTCGTTCTCGGCCTGGTACTGTTCGGCGCCGCAGCCGGATTCCTCCTGGCGGTCTCGTTCGGCATCTGCCTTCAGGACTACCGTGGCAGCTACGGGTCCCTGCGTGACCGGAACAGCGGCACCGCCCTGTCCCGTACCGGAAACAGGCTCGTGAACCTGCGCTCCTCGGCGCCTCGCGGCGCCCCGCAGGAGCCGGACCAGGACCAGGACCGTTCACCGACCCCGGCCTGACACCCGCACCACAACATGTTCGCCCTGCCCCTGACGGACAGTGACGCATCGAGGAACGCCGCGGCGGGCCCGGCACCACGGCCGGGGGACCCGCGCGGCAGGACGGGCGCACAAGGCGCCCCCTTCATCGGCCCCTTCAGCCCTCGAGGGCCTGCGACAGATCGGCCACCAGGTCATCGGCGGACTCGATCCCCACGGAGAGTCGCACCAGATCTGCCGGGACCTCCAGCGGTGAACCCGCCGTGGAGGCGTGGGTCATCCGCCCCGGGTGTTCGATGAGGGACTCCACCCCACCCAGGGACTCGGCCAGGACGAAGATCTGCGTCCGTTTGCACACTTGCAGGGCCGCTTCCTCTCCGTCCCGCAAGGTGAAGGAAACCATCCCACCGAAGGAACGCATCTGACGCTCGGCCAACTTGTGGCCCGGGTGGTCCTCCAGCCCTGGGTAGAAGATCTTGCGCACCGCGGGGTGCTTCTCCAGAGCGGCCACGACCTTCTCCGCGTTGGCGGTGTGCCGGTCCATCCGCACGCCCAGGGTCTTGATCCCACGCATGGTCAACCAGGAGTCGAAGGGCCCGGGGACCGCACCCATCGTGTTCTGGTGGAAGGCCAGCTGCTCACCCAGTTCGGGGTCGGAGACCACGAGCGCGCCTCCGATCACGTCCGAGTGACCACCCAGGTACTTGGTGGTGGAGTGCACGACCACGTCCGCGCCCAAGGTCAGGGGCTGCTGCAGGTAGGGCGAGGCAAAGGTGTTGTCCACCACGTACAGCGCACCGGCGTCATGGGCGATCTGCGCGATCGTCTCCACGTCGGTGATCTTCAGCAGCGGGTTGGTGGGTGTCTCGCCCCAGATGACCTTGGTCTCGGGACGTACCGCCGCACGCACCGCCTCGATGTCGCTCTGGTCGACCGCGTCCCAGGTCACGCCCCAGCGCTCGACCACCTTGGAGACGAGGCGGAACGTACCGCCGTAGGCGTCTCCGGGGATGATCATGTGGTCACCGGGGGAGAGCACGGCACGTAGGAGGGTGTCTTCGGCCGCCATGCCGGAGGCAAAGGCCAGACCTCGCACACCTTTCTCCAGCGCGGCCAGGTTCTCCTCCAACGCAGCACGTGTGGGGTTTCCTGTGCGCGAGTACTCATATCCCTGACGCAACCCACCCACACCGTCCTGCGTGTAGGTGCTGGTCTGGTAGATCGGTACCGCCACGGCCCCGGTACCGGCGTCCGGCTTCTGGCCCGCGTGGATGGCCAGCGTCTCAAACCCGTCGAACTTCATGTGGCCACCATAGTCCCTGTACCGATCCTCGAACGTCGGCCTCCACCTGCGCGGTCTCAACATGCGAACACGTGCCGTCGGCTCCGCTCACGCAGGGGGGAAGCGGGTGGACGACCCCTGCTGCGGAGGTTCGGAGGGTACCCCGGGCGGCAGTCCGGTGACCGGGGTGGGGACCCGGGTCGGGGTGCCGTGGTCACGTATCGGGGGCTCCCAACCCATTTCCGCGTCGTAGCTGCGCACGACCTTTCCGGGGATGCCCGCGATGACGCTGTGGTCGGGGTAGGTGCCCGGTCGCACCACGGTGCCCGCCGCCACCACGCAGTTACGCCCCAGCCGGACACCGGGCAGGATCACCGCGTTGGCGCCGAGCCAGCTCCCGCTGCCGATGTCGACCGGGTCGTCGACGGGCCACTGCAGGCCCACCGGGACCTCGGCGTTGGCATAGGTGTGGTTCTGGTCGGTGATGTAGACGTAGGGACCGGTGTAGACGTGGTCACCGATGTCGACCGAGCGGTGTGCCACGACGTGCGACCCGCGACCGATGGCGCACCCGGAGCCGATCCGCACCACGGTGTCAGGGCCCAGGTCGTAGTCGGGCCCCATCCCGGCCGCAAGGGTGATGTCCCCACCCAGAACCGTGTGGGATCCGATCTCGATCCACGGCTCACCGTAGACGGTGGCCGTGGGAAAGGCGATGGCCGACCCCTGGCCGAAACGCGCGAACCTGCGCGCCGCCCTGGAGCCCGCCCGAATCTCGGCGCTGCTCCGGGCGTACGACCAAGCGGTGCGGATGATCCAGGACAACAGCCGCCGCACGTGTGCTCCCTCGTACTACTCACTGGTAGCTCTGTCGCGAAGATTAGCATTTGTGCGGGTATGCACTTTCAGCCGAGACCATGCGGAACACAACGAAGTGCCCCACGGCCGGTACGACCACGGGGCACGTGCGAACACCGCAGGATCAGTCGTCGACCAGGTGCGCGAGCAGGTCCTGGCGGGTGAGGATCCCCACGGGCTTGCCATCGCGCAGCACCACCAGGGCACCGGAGGTACGCAACAGCGACGCGCAGTCACTGACCGGCTCGCCGGTACCGACCGTCGGCAACGGGCGACCCATGTGGGACTCCACCGGGTCCTCGAGCTGGGCACGCCCGTCGAACAGCGCATCCAACACATCGCGTTCGGCGATGGAACCGACGACCTCGGCCGCCATGACCGGAGGTTCCTCCTTCATCACCGGCAACTGCGAAACACCGTACTCACGCATGATCGCCACCGCGGTACCGACCGTCTCGTGCGGGTGGGTGTGCACGAAGTCGGGCAGCGTACCGTTCTTCGTCGCGAGCACGCCCCCGGCGGTGGCCTCCTCCGTCTCGGTGCTCAAGAACCCGTAGTCGGCCATCCACTCGTCGTTGAAGATCTTGCCGAGATAGCCACGGCCACCGTCGGGCAACAGCACGACAATGACGTCCTCGGGCCCGGCGTCCTTGGCCACCCGCAGCGCCGCCTCGACCGCAAGACCACAGGAACCACCCACCAGCAGCGCTTCCTCCTTGGCCAGACGGCGAGTCATGAGGAAGGAGTCCTTGTCGCTGATGGACACGATCTCGTCACACACAGTGGTGTCGTAGGTGCCGGGCCAGATGTCCTCACCGACCCCCTCGACCAGGTAGGGACGGCCGGAACCACCGGAGTACACAGACCCCTCGGGGTCGGCACCGATGACCTTCACCTTCCCGTCGGAGACCTCCTTGAGGTGACGACCGATACCACTGATGGTCCCCCCGGTGCCGACCCCCGCGACGAAGTGGGTGATGCGCCCCTCGGTCTGCTCCCAGATCTCCGGACCGGTGTCGTGGTAGTGCGAGTCCGGGTTGTTCATGTTCTCGTACTGGTTCGGCTTCCACCCGCCGGGGATCTCCCTGGCCAAACGGTCGGAGACCGAGTAGTAGGAGTCGGGGTGGTCGGGGGCCACGGCCGTCGGGCAGACCACGACCTCGGCGCCGTATGCACGCAACACGGAGAGCTTGTCGGCGCCCACCTTGTCCGGGCACACGAACACGCAGCGGTACCCCTTGTCCTGGGCGACCATGGCCAGACCGATCCCGGTGTTGCCGGAGGTCGGCTCCACGATGGTGCCGCCGGGAGCCAACTCGCCGCTCTTCTCGGCCGCCTCGACCATGCGCAGCGCAATACGGTCCTTGACCGACCCACCGGGGTTGAAGTATTCGACCTTGGCCAGCACCGTCGGTGCGTTCGGGCCGAGTTCCCCGGTGACCTTCCCCAAGCGGACGAGCGGGGTGTCCCCGACCAAATCGATCAGTGAGTCGTAAACCCGCACTTCAAGCTCCCTTGCATCGTGGCATCGTGGCGACCGGGTTCTCGGCCCGCCTGTGTAAGTGTCGCGGGATCGGCCCGCTGCCGGGCCGATCCGGCCCGGGTCCCCGACTCTAGCCGTACCGACCAGGGGGTTCATTTCCCAGAAGGAGCCCGGACCGGATGCGAAGCCGCACCGTGGACGCTCGGTCCTTCTGTCGTGAAGGCACGGATCGTGCACCTCGCCGCTACGTGACCCGAAGGTTTCCCCCCGATAATCTCTGTGGTCACCGGCCCGTCCACGAACACAACGGCGCCTGCGAACCTCGAGAAGGACCTCGGGAGTGATCCGATGCTGCGAGCCGCACGTGCACGGCGTATAGCCGCCGCCACCGCGTTCGGTGGCGGCGGCCTCACACTCGTGGGAGGTGGCACGGTCGCCCTGTTGTACCTACAAGCCCGGTTGGCCCGGAACGCGATCGGCTTCACCGAGTGGGAACGGCCGCGCATCGACGGGCTCCACGGCGACGGCACGGGCCCTGCGATCCGACTGCTCATGGCCGGGGACTCCACGGCCGCCGGTTTTGCTGTGGACGAGGCCGCCCAGACCCCGGGGGTGATGATCGCCCGGGGCGTCTCGGCGGCGGCCGAACGCCCGGTCCGCCTGCGCTGCACCGCCGTACCCGGCGCCACGTCAGCACACCTGGCCACCCAACTGGAACGCGCCCGGGTGGACGAGGAAGGCACACGTTTCGACCTCGCGGTGATCTTCATCGGTGCCAACGACGTCATCCGCCGAGTACGCCCCAACAGTGCCGTCGCACAATTGCGCGAAGCCACCCACCGGCTGATCTCCCGTGGCACCTCCGTGGTGGTGGCCACCTGCCCCGACCTCGGTACGGTGCGACCCATCGGCTGGCCGCTGCGATCGGTGGCCCGACGCGCCTCCCGCCAACTGGCGGCCGCACAGACCATCGCGGTCACCGAAGCAGGAGGACGCACGGTGTCCTTGAGCGATCTGCTCACCGATGACTTCGTGGCCGATCCGGCGATGTTCGGCCCGGATCTTTTCCATCCCTCCGCCCGTGGATACGCACAAGCTTCCTTCGCCGTGTTGCCGTCGGCGTGCGCGGCACTGGGCCTGCTTCCGGAACTGGACGAGGCCGAACAGCACACCGAGGGTGTCCTTCCGGTCGACCGCGCCGCGATCATGGCCGCAGAGACAGCAGGAACCGAGGTCTCCCCGATCGACCCGGCCGACAGGCCGCGGCGCCGCGGCCGCTGGATCACCCGCGTCCGCGGTCCCTTCCGCCGCCAGGCCCGGGAACATACCGACCGGTCCGAAGGTGACGACGCGCGTAGCACCACCCCAAGTGGCGTCAGGGAACATCGAACGGGTTAACTGGTCGGTAACAAGTCATGCGGCGACCGTCGAGGCCGCCCACGGCGCCCGGCTCAGTCGCCCATCACGGCACCACCACCAGAGGACGAAGAACATGCCCGAAGCAGTCATCGTCGCCACAGCGCGCTCCCCCATCGGCCGTGCCTTCAAGGGCTCACTCAAGGACATGCGCCCGGACGACCTGACGACCCAGGTCGTGCAGTCCGCCCTGGCCAAGGTTCCCGAACTCGATCCCCAGAAGATCGACGACCTCATGCTCGGCTGCGGCCTTCCCGGAGGTGAGCAGGGCTTCAACATGGCTCGCGTCGTCGCCGTCCAGCTCGGCCTGGACACCGTGCCGGGTACGACCATCACCCGTTACTGCTCCTCCTCACTACAGACCACCCGCATGGCCTACCACGCCATCAAGGCCGGTGAGGGCGACATCTTCGTCTCCGCCGGTGTGGAGACCGTGAGCCGCTTCGCCCACGGCAGCAGTGACAACCCCGAGAACGAGAACCCGCTCTTCGCCGACGCCAAGGCCCGCACCGCACAGCGCGCCGAGGGCGACGCCGACACCTGGACCGACCCGCGCGAGAACGATCTGCTGCCCGACGTCTACATCGCGATGGGACAGACCGCCGAGAACGTCGTCCAGCTGACCGGGCTCTCCCGCGAGCGTCAGGACCAGTTCGCCGTACGCTCACAGAACCGTGCCGAACAGTCCTTGGACAACGGTTTCTGGGAACGCGAGATCACCCCGGTGACCCTGCCCGACGGCACCGTGGTCAGCACCGACGACGGCATCCGTCGTGGCACCACATACGAAAAGGTCTCCGAGCTGAAGCCGGTGTTCCGTCCCGACGGCACCGTCACCGCCGGAAACGCCTGCCCTCTCAACGACGGCGCCTCGGCACTGGTCATCATGAGCGACACCAAGGCCGCCGAGCTCGGCATCACGCCACTGGCCCGCATCGTGTCCACCGGCCTGACCGCCCTGAACCCCGAGATCATGGGCCTGGGCCCGGTGGAAGCCTCCAAGCAGGCTCTGGCCCGCGCCAACATGGCCATCGGTGACATCGACCTGGTCGAGCTCAACGAGGCCTTCGCCGCGCAGGTACTGCCCTCCGCCGACCGGTTGGGGATCGACATCGAGGAGCAGCTGAACGTCAACGGTGGCGCGATCGCTCTCGGTCACCCGTTCGGCAGCACCGGTGCCCGTATCACCAGCACCCTGATCAACGGACTCCAGTTCCACGACAAGACCTTCGGTCTGGAGACCATGTGCGTCGGTGGTGGTCAGGGCATGGCCGCCGTCTTCGAACGTCTCAGCTGAGCCGTTCCACCGCTGCGTTCCGGGGCACGCGTTCGACCCACCTGGTCCAAGGTGCGGGGCTCGAACACGTGCCCCGATCCATGTGTTTCCCCGAACGGGGGAACAAAGCAGGTAACGGCTGCAGAAGGCGTTCTCGACGAACGTTCCCGCACCACCAAGGTAAAAGCTCATGACCAGGACTTGTCCAAAAAGTGATCCTGATGCAGGGTCACAGACAAGGGCAACAAGCCAACGCACTGCCGGAGGTGCCCATGGCGGTAACACGCTCATCGGAGACCCACGCCAAGCTCATCGAACGCATCCCGAAGGTGACCGGGCAAGGACTCCACGAGTGGTTCACAGCTATCGACAAAGGACCCGGTCTGCTCAAGCTCTCGGACCGGTCCAACTGGCTCGCCGACGAGTACGACCTGCCCCAGTGGTATGCCGACGCCATCGTGACCGAGTACGACCGTCGCCGTAGAGACAGGTCCATCCCAGCGCCCCGTCCCGGGGGGCACTGACCAGCAGAAGCCGCACCCACGACAACACGAAGGGGCCGTCAGCCCAAGCCTTGAGGCACGGGTGGCGGCCCCTACGGGTGTCCATGACCGACGGCTCGAACCTCAATCGTCGAACATCATCTTGACGATCCACAGCAGGCGGAGGATCTCGATGTAGAGCCAGATCAGGGAGATGGTCAACCCGAAGGCGAACTGCCAGGCGTACCTGTGGGGGATACCCGCCTGGACACCCTCCTCGATGCCACGGAACTCGATCGCCAGGGTCAGAGCGGCGATGACGACGAACACCAGGCCGACGACCAGACCCAGCATGCTGGGCTCACGCAGACCAAGACCACCGGGCACGAAGAAGGCGAACAGGAAGTTCAGCAGCATCAGGGCGCCCGCACCGAGCGTGGCGTACATGACAGTCTTCATGAAGCCGTCGGTGACCTTGATGATGCGGAACTTGTACAGAGCCAGCATCACCGCGAAGACCACGATGGTCCCCAGCACCGCCTGGGTGATGAGGGTGCCGCCGGCACCCGCTCCCATGTTCGCCTCGAGCGTCAGGGCCAGGATCGCGGAAAGACCACCGACGAGGAGGCCCTCCAGGGCTCCGTACGCCAGGATCGCGACCGGGTTGGTGACCTGCTTGAAACTGATGACCAGGCCGAGCACCAGGCCGGCCAGTGCTCCCACCAGGGTCAGGCCGAGGGCAAGACCGGGGTTGGTCAGGAAGACGAAGTAGTTGATCGCGGCGAACAGCACAACGCTGCCCAGCGTCATGCCGGTACGCACGACCACGTCGTCGATGGTCATGGGGGCTTCGGCCTGGGGCATGCCCGGGTGAACCTGCTGGGGGTAGGGCTGTCCGTAACCCTGCTGATAGCCGTACCCGGGGTGTCCGTAACCCTGCTGGGGGTAGGGTTGGCCGTACCCCGGTTGGCCATAACCCTGCTGGTGGCCGGGGCCGGGCTGACCGTAGCCCTGCTGCCCGGCCTGCTGAAGCACCCGCTTGGTGGCGGGGTTGGAAGTGCTCATCCGCATGTTCAGTTGAGGCCTTTCACGCGTGTATTGCTACCCACGACCCAACGTATGACCCCCCGGCCGAGTTCCGAGCACCAGGTCACCGTTGAAGAACGACACCACTCAGTTCCGGGTCACAAGGGAGCGAGCCAAGAACAACACGTTCGCCGGGCGCTCGGCCAGACGACGCATGTAATAGCCGTACCACTCGGTGCCGTAGGGGACATACACCCGCACACGTTTGCCTTCGGCCGCCAGCCGCACCTGCTCGGCGTCCCGGATGCCGTACAGCATCTGGTGTTCGTAACCGTCCTCGGATCGGCCACAGGCCGCGGCCAGTTCCCCGGCGATGGCGACCAGGCGTGGGTCGTGGGAGGCCACCATCGGGTACCCCTTCCCCTCCATGAGGATGCGCAGCGCCCGCACGTAGGCCTTGTCCACCTCGTGCTTGTCCCGATAGGCGACCGACTCGGGTTCGTCGTAGGCGCCCTTGCACAGACGTACCCGCGAACCGGCACCGCTGAGGTCGCGACAATCCGCCTCGGTACGGCGCAGGTAGGCCTGCAGGACCGCACCCACGAACGGAAAGTCCTGACGTAGCTCCCGCAGGATGCCCAGGGTGGAGTCGGTGGTGGTGTGATCCTCCATGTCCAGGGTCATCGTGGTACCGACCGCCTGGGCGGCCCGGGCGATGCGGCGCGCGTGGTCCAGGGCGATCTTCTCCCCGTCCCGGTCCAGGAACTGGCCCACCGCCGACAACTTCACCGACACCTCGGCGCGAGCACTCAGACCCGCCTCACCCAGGGCCGCCAACACCTCCTCGTAGGCGCGCACGGTCGCCTCGGCCCTGGCCAGGTCGACGGTGTCCTCCCCCAGAAAGTCCAACGTGACGTACCTGTCCTCGGTCACTTCCTCGATCGCGGGCAGGGCTTCCGCCAGATCGGCGCCGGCGACGAAGCGATCGACCATCACCCGGGTCATGGGGGTTTGCTCGACGATCCTTCGGCAGGTGTGGGATCCGGCTGCGAGCAGGAGAGGTTTGCGAAGCATGGTGACCTCGAAGAAGACGTGCGCCAACCGATGGTCGACGCAGAACGGCGGGTACGGCCGCTCGGGCCGCCCCGAAGATTCCTCGGGGGGTGACGGGATGACCCCGGGTCGGGGGTCGCGCCCCCTCAGGACGGGAGGGGGCGCGACACATCTTCATTCCTGGTGCGGGTACGAGGAGACGGTCGGGGCCACGAAGGTCTCCTTGATGGAGCGCGGGCTCGCCCACCGGGACAGGTTCTGCGCAGAACCCGCCTTGTCGTTGGTGCCGGAGGCACGGGCCCCACCGAACGGTTGCTGACCGACGATGGAGCCGGTGGGCCGGTCGTTGATGTAGAAGTTGCCCGCCGTGAAACGCAGTACTTCCTCGGCCCGGGCCACCGCCGCGCGGTCGTCGGCGATGACCGCACCGGTCAGGGCGTAGGCCGAACCCCGGTCGACGATCTCGAGGACCTCCTCGTACTCGTCGTCCTCGTAGACGTACACGGCAACGATCGGACCGAAGTACTCGGTGCGGAAAACGTCGTGGGAGGGGTCGGTGCCCTCGATGACGGTCGGTCGGACGAAGTAGCCGACGGAGTCGTCGGTGGTACCGCCGGCGATGATGTTCAGGGTCGGGTCGGACTTGGCGTCCTCCAGGACCTTGGTGAGCTTGTCGAAGGAGCGGCGGTCGATGACGGCACCGAGGAAGTTCCTCAGGTCCGAGACGTCCCCCATCGGGAGGGCCTCGGTCTCGGCCACCAGGTCATCACGCATCCGTTCCCACACGGAGCGGGCCACGAACGCACGCGAGACGGCCGAGCACTTCTGTCCTTGGTACTCGAAGGCGCCACGGACGATGGCGGTACGCAGGATCTCCGGGTCCGCGGAGTGGTGTGCGACGATGAAGTCCTTGCCGCCGGTCTCACCGACGATGCGTGGGTAGGAGCGGTAGTTGGCGATGTTCTCCCCCACGCTCTTCCACAGGTGTTGGAAGGTGCGGGTCGAACCGGTGAAGTGCACACCCGCCAGGTCCGGGTCCTCCAGCGCGACGTCGGACACGGCCAGGCCGTCACCGGTGACCATGTTGATGACACCGGGGGGCATCCCGGCCTCCTCCAGCAGACGCATGGTCAGTTCTGCGGCGAACTGCTGGGTCGGTGAGGGCTTCCACACGACGACGTTGCCCATGAGGGCCGGTGCGGTGGGCAGGTTTCCCGCGATCGCGGTGAAGTTGAACGGGGTGATGGCGTAGACGAAGCCCTCGAGCGGACGCTGCTCCATACGGTTCCACACACCCTTGACGCTCAACGGCTGTTGGGCGATGAGGTCGCGGGCGTAGGAGACGTTGAAGCGCCAGAAGTCGATGAGTTCACAGGCGGAGTCGATCTCTGCCTGCTGGATCGTCTTGGACTGACCGAGCATCGTGGCGGCGTTGATGGTCGCCCTCCAGGGACCGGACAGCAGCTCGGCGGCGCGCAGGATGATGGCGGCGCGATCGTCGAAGGACATCGCACGCCAGGCAGGCGCTGCGGCCTTGGCCGCGGCGATGGCCTCGCGTGCGTCGTCGTGC
>DXDP01000491.1 GCA_019115445.1 Candidatus Nocardiopsis merdipullorum | reverse complement strand
GATCGGTAACGCAAGGCGGCGTTGTGTCGGGCACCGATGCCCATGAGTACTCGTAGACCGCCGACCAGGTCGGTGGCCGTTGCGGTGGCTCGAGCGGCCGTGGCCTGTTCGGCCTCGGTGCGGCGGGTGATGTGTGTGGCGGGTTTGCGCAGCAGAAGCAGCATCAACGGAACACCGAGGAGCACGCCGAGGCCCAGGGGGACGTTGATGGCGAGCAGAACGGTGGTGGTGATGACGATGGCGGTGGCCTGTGCGATACCGAATGCCCAGGCGCGTGCGTAGCCGGCGGCCTGTTCGGCGTCGGAGGTGGCCACGGTCAAGATCTCCCCGGAGCGCAGACCACTGCGTTCCCCTCGGGGGTCGAGGACACGTCGGGCCGACTCCAGGCGCAGCAGGTGGGCTTCGTGTTCGACGGCGTTCAGGGTGAAGCGAGCGCCGTAGCGGTAGGCCTGGGCCAAAACGGTGAAGAGCAGGGCCAACCCGGTCACGCACCACAGGAGTGCGGTGAGGTCACCGGTGGCCACGGCGAGGTCGATGGTGAGGCCGATGGCCACCGAGACCAAGACCTCGCAGACCTGGTGGAGGGAGAGGAGCAGGACCCCGACGCCGACCCGTCCTTTGTGGCGGCGCAGAGTGCGTGTGCGCAGTTCCTTGGCGGTGCGGGGTGGGGGATCTGCGGGGGTGCTCGTCGAACCGGTGGTCACTGGGGGTGTCCGTTCGGGCCGTGCAAGCGCAGTTGGTGGGCGTTGTGGCCCGCGCGTGTGGTCATCTGTTCTCCCTCTTCGAGCAGTCGTTCGGAACGGGCGAGAGCAACTACACACCATGGGGGAGGACGATCTGGCCCTTTGCGGGACGAACCGTTTCTGCGCAGCGCTACTCTGACCCCATACATCTTAGGCAAGGCTAAGCTCATTTTTTCTTGTGAGGTCTCATGAACCCCGGCCCATCCCTCCGGTTCGCCCCGATCGCCGCCTGCGCCCTGTCCTTCGTCCTGCTCACCGCATGCGGCGGCGGTGGCTCCGACACCTCCTCGGACCCCTCGGGTGAGACCGCCGAAGGCTTTCCCACCACCGTCGAAACCCTCTTCGGTGACGTGGAGATCGAGGACCGCCCCGAAAATGTCGTCGCCCTGGGCTGGTCCGACGCCGAGACCGCCCTCGCACTGGGTGTGCAACCGGTGGGGGTGTCCGACTGGCAGGACTACGGCGGCGCCGGTGTCGGCCCTTGGGCCACCGATCTGTTCGACTCCGAACCGGTCGAGGTCGGCACCATGGAACCCAACATCGAGGCGATCGCCTCCCTGGAACCCGACGTCATCCTCGACACCCGCTCCGACAACTCCCAGGAACGCCACGACACCCTCACCCCGATCGCGCCGGTCGTCGGTGCCCCACCCGAGGTGGAGGTGAACTACGGCACCTCTTGGCAGCAGCAGACCAGACAGGTCGCCCAGGTCCTGGGCAAGGAGGAACGCGGTGAAGAGCTCGTCACCGAACTCGAGGAACGCTTCACACAGATCCGCGAGGACAACCCCGAGTTCGCCGACACCACCATCGCCGTCGGTGCCTACTTCGACGGCCAGTACGGCGCCTACGTCCCCGGCGACACCCGCGTGGACCTGCTCACCGAACTCGGCTTCGAGTACAAGTCCGCATTGGCGGAAAGGGTCGACGGCGACTTCTACACCGATCTCAGCGCCGAGTTGGTGGAGGAGTTGGACGCCGACCTGACCGTCGTCTTTCCGATCGGCGGCCCGGAGACCGGAGAGTTCCTGCACGAGGACCCGGTCCTGCAGAGCATTCCTTCCGCAAAGGACGACCGTTTGATCGTCGTGGACGATCTGGATCTGGCCAATGCCTTCTCCAGCGGTTCCACCCTGGGCATCAACCACGCCCTGGACGAGATCGTCTCGCAGATCCAGGAGGCCGTGGGGGAATGACCCTCGGCCTTCGCACGGAAAAACACGGAGCGACCCGCCGTTGCGGCGGGCCGCTCCACCCCGGTGGGGATCTTCCGCATCAGACCTGTTGCGGAAGATCGACCTTTGTTTCCTCTGTCACGGGATCACGAGGAGAAGGCACCTTTTCGGTGATGTTGATCGGGATCAACGTCTCCTGCGAAGGCCTGGGCCGGGCTGCGCCGGTCAGTGTGATCTCCAAGGTGCCGTCGTCGAAGATGGCCTGGACGTCGTCGTAGGTCACTTCCGGGGCGAGTGTGATGTCACACCGGAAGTCACCTCTGGTTCGTGAGGCGATGCGGTGGGCGGTGTCGTTGACCGGCTCGGGACGCTCCGTGCCGGTGATGGTGAGGTGCTCTGTGGTGAAGGTGATGTTGACGTCCTCCGGCCTCACCCCCACCAGGTCGCAGTGGACGACCAGGTCCTCTCCACGGGTGAAGACGTCCGTGGTGGGCCGCCAGAGTTCCACACCACCGAAGGCGCGGTTCAGGCCGATGGTGCACGTTGCGTCGGCGATCCGATTCATCTCACCGATGAAGGACCGTGTTCTGTCGAAAAGTTTGCTGATACTTCCCCTGTGGTCTCGCACGATGTTCATGCTTTACTCCTTCTCGCCACCGAGGCGCGACCTGTCTTCCGGTCGATTCCCGTGCGGTCCGGGCCGCCCCTGTGCACAGAGGTTTCGTGTGCAGAAGAGGTACGGAAGGGAGTCCTCCCCAGGACCGTGCCGATGAGGAGGATCACTTCGATGATGTTTCGGCGCTCGGCCCTGACAAGAGATCGGGCGGAATACCCGCCCCCATTTTCACCCCTGAAGGGGCCCGGACGCAACGTTTCGGCGACAAGGTGCTGGTCACATCGGCCGAAGTTCCGAGGTTTTCCTCACACCGACCAGGTGGTGTTCCTCGAAGGTTCGGAAAGAAACGGCCGATCGGGTGATCCCCACAAGACGGTGCACGAAATTCACGCTGGTTGCTTCACGAATACAAAGACCCAGCAATGAACCATCTGGTGGACACAGACACGGAAATGATTCGAAAAACACGGCTCAACCCTTGATGGCGCCTTGGGTGATACCGCTGACGAAGCTGCGTTGGAAAACCAGATACACCACGACAATGGGTGCGATGACGATGAGACTGGCCGCCGCGAGCAAGGGAATGTCGGTGCCGTACTGACCGACGAAGAGCCCCAGACCGGTGGGGGCGGTACGCATGGTGGGGTCCTGCATCATCACGAGCACGAGCAGGAACTGGTTCCACGACCACATGAACACCAGCACCGTCAGGGTGGTGACGGCCGGCAAGGAGATCGGCATGAGCACGCGCCAGAGTACGGTGCTGTCCCGGGCACCGTCCATACGGGCGGCCTCCACGAGTTCCTTGGGTACCTCGGAAAAGTGTGACTGCATCCAGTAGACACCGAAGGGCAGGAACAGGGCGACCTCGGCCAGGATCACCCCGAGGTAGGCGTCGGTGAGGCCGACTTCTCGGAGGTTGTAGTAAAGGGCGATGACCAGCAGCTCGACGGGCACGGTGAGTCCGAGTACGAACCCGAGCGACAGAACCTTCCCACCCCATACGTTCAGGATCGACAACGCGAACCCGGCCATGGTGGCGAACAAGACCGTCAGGGGGACCACTCCCCCGCTGATGAGGAGGCTGGACCTCATGAGGTCGTCGAAGCCACCCGCCTCCCAGGCCAGGGAGAAGTTCTCCCAGGACCACCGTTCGGGCAGAGCAACCCCGCTGACCTGACTGCCGGAAGGGTGCAGGGCCGCCAGGGCGATCCCCACGAACGGCAGGAGCACGAGAACGGCGAGGAAGCTCAGGAGCCCGTAACGCAGGGCCAGACCCAAGGTGCTCTGTTTCATCGGACGTCCTCCCGGGTCAGGTGGCGGATCGTGCTGACCAGCACGACGACGAGCACGGTCAGGACCACGGCAAGTGCACTCGCGGCACCGATGTCTCCCTCGTTGAAAGCCAATCGGTACACGAGCAGGGCCGGAACGTTGGTCGCCCCGGCCGGGCCGCCGTTGGTGGTCACAAACACCAGGTCGAAACTGGCCAGCGCGGCGATGGTGGTGATGACACCTGCGATGCTGATCTCCTTGCGCAGCCCGGGCAGGGTCACGCTCAGGAACTGCCGGAAGGGCCCGGCACCGTCGATGGCAGCGGCCTCGTGGAGCGAGGTGTCGATCCGTTGAGCTCCACTCATGAAGAGCATCATGCACAGGCCGCTCATCACCCAGGTGCCGATGAGCCCCAGGGCGATGAGCGCGAAGTTCTGATCCCCGAGCCAGGCCCGGGTGAGAAAGTCCAACCCGACCAGTTCGAGGAACTGGTTGATCATCCCGTTCTCGCTGTACATCCAGCGCCAGGTCGTGCCCACCGCGACCAGGGGCAATACCTGGGGCAGGAAGAAAACAACCCGGTAGAAGGTCGTCCCGCGGCTCACCTTGCCGATCAGCAGCGCCGTCATCAGCAGCCCGACGGCGATGGGGATGAAGGTGAAGAAGACGATGAGCAAAAGACCGTTGACGAGTGCCCGGGCCAGAAGTGGGTCGGTCACCGCCAGGACGAAGTTCTCCGTCCCCGCCCAGCTCGGTGGAGCCACCCCGTCCCAGTCCAGGAAGGAGAACTGGAAGGTGCTCACCGCCGGGTAGATGGTGAACCCCAGGTAGATGATCAAGGCCGGAAGCAGATAGAGCCACGCACCGAGCCCGCCGTGCTGGGGGCGGAAACGACCGCGCCTGCCTTGCCGCACGCTCCGAGGCTCGGTCGTCGAAGCGCTTTTCACTGCGCTGCTGTCACTCATGGTGGTCCTCCCACTCCTGTTGGAGCGTGTGGAGAAATTCCTCCTCGCTCGTGGTTCCGGCCACCAGGCCCTGGATCCCCGGGGTCAGCTGATCGACCATGCCCGGGGTGGCGAAGTCCGGGAAGGGCACGAGTGTCTCCTCGTCGATGACTCGGCCGAAACCGGCGTTGATCTCCCCTTCCACGCCTTGGCTCTCGGTGGTGGCTTCCGGGTCGACGGGCATGAACCCGTTCTCCAACTGGGCCTGCACCCCCTCGGGCGACCCGAGGTGTTCGAGGAAGGCCGCGGCCACGTCGTAGTGCTCGCTCTGGGAGGAGATGGCGTAGGAAACACTGGAACCGGAGGCCACCGGGGTCTCCTTCCCCGTGGGGCCGGGCATGAGGAAGAACCCGACGTCCTCACCCATGTCCTGGGAGAGTTCGGCGGCGGCCCAGTTGCCCGTGACCAGGAAGGCGCTCTCACCATTGGCGAATTCGGCCTGTGCGTCGTCGTCCGAGGTGGCATTGGCGTCCTGGGGCAGGTACCCCTCTTCGGACCACCGGGTCAGGGTCCGGGTGGCCTCACCGGCCGCCTCGGTCTCGATCGTCGCGTCGGGGGCCCCGTAGACCCAGGAACGGTACTCTTCCTGGTCCCCCAGCACATTGAGCAGAGCGTTCCAGAGTTGGAACCCGCCGACCTCGAGTCCACCCATGTTCAGGGGTGTGGTTCCGTTGTCCTGCACACGTTCCAGGGCCTGCTCGAACTCTTCCAGGGTCGACGGTGGTTGGTCGATTCCGGCCTCGGCCAAGAGAGCCTTGTTGTAGAACACCCCCAGGATCGAGAGCGCCCCCGGA
>DXDP01000045.1 GCA_019115445.1 Candidatus Nocardiopsis merdipullorum | reverse complement strand
GTCGGCCGGGAAGTCGGGGTCCAAAGGCAGGAAGGCCGCACCGGTCCTGGCCACGGCGAGCAGGGACACGATCAGGTCCGTGGTGCGGGGAAGGGCCACGGCGACCACTTGTTCGGGGCCCGCACCGTGTGCGCGCAGGTGCGCGGCCAGGCGGTGGGTGCGTTCCTCCAGTTCGGCGTAGGTGGTCTCTTCCTCCGCGGTGTGGATGGCCACCGCTTCGGGCCACCGGTGGGCTGCGCGGGTGATCTGTTCGTGGACGGGGATGTCCGGGAGTTCGTGGTGGGTGGCTTCGTCCTCGGTGCGGTACCGGTCCAGTTCCTCGGCGGAGACGGTGTCCAAAGTCCCGATCGTCTCGGTGCCGGTGGGGTCGAGCAGGGTGAAGCCCTTCAGGAAGCGGAGGAACTCCTCGGCGCGGGCCCGTAGTTCCTCGGCGGTGTGGCCGTCGACGTTGGCGTTGAACTCCAGTCGCAGTCCGCCGGTGGTCCGGTCCGGGTACACGGACAGGGAGAGGTCGTCGACGGGACCTTCGGAGATCGTGTGGGCCCTGGCGTGTATGTCGGCGAAGCGGAGGTCGTCGTCGAAGGCCTTGATGTTGACGACCGGGCCGTGCAGCCCTCTTCCTCCACCGACCAGTCCGAGGTCACGGCGGATGTCCTCGGCCCGGTAACCCTGGTGGGTGCGGAGTTCCCGCATACGTGAACGGACCTGGTCGACGAGTGCGACGGGGGTGCTTGCCGGGGACACCTCGAGGCGGAGCGGGAGGATGTTGACCACCAGGCAGGGCACGCTGAGGGAGACCGAGCCGAGTCGGCTCATGGTGGGTGCGCCGAGCACCACGTCCCGGACACCGGTGGTGCGGTGGATGTATGCGGCAAAGGCGGCGGTCATCGCCTCGGCCCAGTTCGCCCCGGTGCTTTGGGCCAGGGCGTGGAGTGCCGTGAACCCTTCTGCGGGAAGTGTGTCGTGTACGCGGCGGCTGCCGTGGGGCGAGGCGGTGGGGGCGGTGCCGATCACGGTGGGTTCGGGAAGATCGGTCAAGGTGTGGGCCCAGTACTGCCGGTCCCTGTCCTTGCGTGGCGAGGCCGCGTAGTCCTCCTCTTCGGCCACGACCTCGGCAAGGGTACGGAACCGAGGTGCGGGGACGTCCTCACCGGCTCCGTGTGAGTAAATCTCGGCCACGCGCCGGTTGATCGTGTTGATGGCGTAGGCGTCGACGATGATGTGGTGGTAGCGCTGGAACCACAGCCAGTGTTGGTCGGCCACGCGTAGCAGGGCGAAGGTGAACAGGGGCCCGTCGGTGCCCCACACCGGGGTGTTCATGTGCCGGTGCATCCATTCCTGCGCCGCGAGGAAGGGGTCGGCGTAGGAACGCATGTCGACGGTCTCCAACTCCCAGGTGACATCGGTCAGGATCTCCTGGTGGGGGGTTTGGGTGTGCTGTTCCTCGACGATGCGTACGCGCAAGGTCTCGGTTTCCCGTACGACCCGGCGCAGTGCCGCCTCGAACAGCCGCGGGTCGAGGTCCCCCGGCAGGTCGACGTACTGGCCGACGTTGTAGGTGGGGGTTCCTCGCAGTACCTGTTGGGCATACCAGACCCCGGTCTGTGCGCCGGTGAGAGCTGTTCGTGTGGTCACCGAATCTGCCATGGTGTCGCTGATTCCTCTTCGTTGGTCTGTCGACTGTCGTGGTACCGGGCCCTGCTCAGCGGTCGGAGGTGCGCACTGCGACGGAGTCGATGATTTCCGCGACTCGGGTCGCGACGTTGGAGAGCAGGGAGGCCGAGACCCCGTGGGTGTGTTCGGTGCCGCCCTGCAGGTAGAGGCCGCAGGTGAGGATCTCGTGGGTGATGACCCGGTAGTCGCGGTCCACGGCCGGGAGTCCTTCGGGGGTGTGGACCAGTTGGTCGACGAGGCCGCCCAGGAGGGGGCGTGGGTCGGCGGGGTGGTAGCCGGTGGCGAAGACGACGTAGTGGGCGGGAACGGGGGTCTGTTTGCCGGTGACCAGGTCCTCCACGACCACGGCCACACCGTCGGTGCTCTCGGTGAGTCCGGCGATCCGTGAGGTGTTGTGCAGGTGCAGGCGCCGGCTGCCGTGCACTTTCTCCGCGTAGTGGCGGCGGTACAGTTCACCGATCAGGTCCGGGTCGACCACCGAGTAGTTGGTGTTGCGGTGGTAGTCCATGATTTGGCGTTTGATGCCCTCGGGGGCGGCGTGGAAGGCGTCCACGGCCTCGGGGTCGAAGATGCGGTTGGCGAAGGGACTGTCGTCGGAGGGGCTGTAGCCGTAGCGGGACAGCACCGCGTGGATCTGCGCCTTGGGGAAACGTTGGTGGAGGTGGTCGGCGACCTCGGCGGCGCTTTGGCCGGCACCCACCACGACGAAGGAGTGTGGGTCGGCCCCTGGGGGGAGCTCGTCCAGGCGGTCGAGCAGGTATTCGTTGTGCCAGACGCGGGCGGACTGCTTCAGTCCCTCGGGCATGCGGGGACGTAGTCCGGGGCCGAACACGACGTTGCGGGCGCGCAGCACGGTGTTCTTTCCCGCCGTGTCCTGGGAAACCACGTCCAGGTGGGTGATACGCCCGTCCGAGTGGACGGGGCGGACCTGCACGACCCGTTGTCCGTAGCGGACCTGGTCTGTGACCCGGTCCGCGCACCAGCAGAGGTAGTCGTGGAATTCCTGGCGCAGCGGGAACAGGGTCTTGTGGTTGATGAAGTCGTGCAACCTCCCCACGTGGTGCAGGAAGGACAGGAAGCTGAAGTCGCTGGCGGGGTTGCGGGTGGTGACCAGGTCCTTGAGGAAGGACACCTGCATGGTGGCGTCGTCGAGGAGCATCCCCCGGTGCCAGCCGAAGGTTTCCTGGCGTTCCAGGAAGACGGCGTCCAGATGCGGTCGGACACCTTGTTCGTGGCGTTCGGCCAAGGCGATGGCCAGGCCCAGGTTGGAGGGGCCAAAACCCACCCCGACCAGGTCGTGGACGGCGGAAGAGCGGTCGTCGATGGCCACGGAGGTTCCTTTGTGGTGGTCGGTCATGGTTCAGGCTCCGGGGCGTGCGGGGACGTTGTGCAGGGCATCGAGTGCCTGGTCGGTGCAGAGCACGGCGGCGCAGCGTCCGGCGGTGTAGAGCAGTGCGGAGTGGTGGTGGTCTGCGCTGAAGTCGGCCAGGGCGTCGCCGACCATGAAGGGCTGGATGTCCCGCATGAATGCGTCTGCGGCGGTGAGTTGGCAGCCGATGTGTGCGTACACCCCGGTGACCAGGAGTTGGTCCCGTCCTTGGGCGGCCATGCGTTCGGCCAGGTCGGTCTGGGAAAAAGCGCTGTACCGCCATTTGGTGAGCAGTACGTCCTGGCTCTTGGGGGCCAGTTGGGGGGTGATGTCGGTGTGTTCGGTGATCGCTTGCATGCCACCGCCCCAGAAGTCGCGTTCCAGGCCGCGTTGGGTCGGGCTCATGTCTCCGGGTTTGGCCGTGTACACCACCGGCACCCCGTTCGCGTGGCAGGCGGTGCGCAGTGCGGCGATGTTGCTGATCGCCCCGGCCACCGGTTGGGTGCCTTCGGTGTAGGGGCGGAGGAAGTAGCGCTGCATGTCGTGGACGAGCAGGACCGCACGGTCGACGTCCACGGTCCACGGTGCCCGGTTCTTGGGCAGATCGTCGGTGGTGGGCAGCGGGTAGGGGGCGATGGTGGGCAGGGCCATCAGTGCTCTCCGGAAGGGTCGGTGGTGCCACGCAGGTCACGTTTGGAGGTCTTGCCGACGGCGGTGGCCGGGAAGGTG
>DXDP01000490.1 GCA_019115445.1 Candidatus Nocardiopsis merdipullorum | reverse complement strand
TCATGCGGCGCCTGCCGGGGCTGGTGTCGAAGGTCGGCGCGGACGGCGTGTTGGTCCTCAGCGCCCCCACCGGGGAGACCGTCGCGGTCAAGATCGGTGACGGGGACGCGGAGATGCGGGCACGTACGCCGATCGCGCTCGACGCACTGCGCACCCTCGGTGTGGACGTCTCTCCGGTCCAGGATCTGTTGCACGTCGATGTCCTCGGTGGCGGCGAGCCCGTGGGCCAGGTCGATCCTCTCTGAGGAAACAGTACGTAGGAAAGGGGCCCCGCGGTGCGGGAGAACTTGGAAGAAGTTGTCGTCGTCGGCGCCGGTATGGCCGGGCTGCACACCGCCGAGGCGTTGCGCGCGCACGGCTACGAGGGACGACTGACCCTTGTCGGTGACGAACGGCATCGCCCGTACTCGCGTCCGCCGCTGTCCAAGGAAGCCCTCACCGGGTTCGGTATGGACCAGGCCGAGCCGCTGGCCGGCCACCGTCTGCTCCAGCTGCGCGAGGAGACCGTCGTGGACGCGCTCGACCTCGATCTCCGGCTCGGGAGCCGGGCGGTGGGTCTGGACACCGAAATTGTCACCGTCGAGGGCCCCCGAGGCGTGGAACGTCTGCGCTACGACGGCCTGGTCATCGCGACCGGGGCGCGGGCACGCCGTCCCGACACCGACCTTGCGGGGGTGCACGTGCTACGCACCCTCGACGACGCCGAGCAGGTACGTACCGCCTTCGCCCCGGGCGGGCACCTGGTCGTGGTCGGTGCCGGATTCGTCGGCGCGGAGGTGGCCGCCGGTGCTCGCACCGTCGGTATGGACGTGACCCTTGTGGAGGCCGCACCCACCCCGTTGACCCGGGTCGTGGATCCACGGGTGGGTGAGATCCTCACCGATCTGCACCGGGAGAACGGTGTGGATGTGCGTGTCGGGGTGAGCGTGACCGGTTATGAGGGTTCCGACCGGGTCGAGCGGGTGCGGTTGTCCGACGGAAGCACGGTCGAGGCGTCCATGGTCGTGGCCGGCATCGGTGTACACCTCAACACCGAGTGGTTGCGTGGTTCGGGTGTGAAGCTGCTCGACGACGGGGCGGTGGCCTGCGACGAATACTCGGCCACCTCCCTGCCGAACGTGTACGCGGTGGGTGACCTGGCGAACTGGCCCCATCCCCGGTACGGCGGACGGATCCGTCTGGAGCACTGGACCAACGCCGGTGAGCAGGGTGAGATCGCAGCACGCAACCTCTTGGCCTGGGCGTCCGGGCAGGAGCGCACACCCTTCACCCCGGTGCCCTACTTCTGGTCCGACCAATACAAGATGAAGGTACAGCTTCTGGGGCAGGGTGCTCCCGCAGATGAGGTCACCTTCGTGCACGGGTCCCCCGAGGACCGAAAATTCGTGGCCTTCTTCGGCCGCGACGGCATGCTCACCGGTGTGCTCGGGCTGCGTTCGACCCCTCGCACGATGCGTTACCGGGGGTTGTTGGAAAAACCCACTTCTTGGGAGGAGGCCCTGGCCGCCGCGGGTGCCGTCCCCGCACGTTGATCTTGCGCAGGGCGACCCCGTCGCGGGGGCGTCGGGGTCGCTCTGCGGGGCACTGGTGCAGGGTGATGTCTCCTTGGGGTGCGGGCGCTCGGCCCGCACAACGGTCTTCTCTTCTTTTCCTTCAGTGGGGATGCGGGGCCAGGGCCTGGCGTGGTCAGCCTGCGAAGCGGTCGGTCGCCTCGATCAGTCGGTCGAGGATGCCGGGTTCGTCGAACGCGTGCCCGGCGTCGTCGATGATGTTGAATTCGGCTTCCGGCCAGGCCCGGTGCAGGTCGTAGGCGGTACGTACAGGGGTGCACACGTCGTAGCGGCCCTGGACGATCACGCCGGGGATGTCACGGATGGCCTCGACCCCGTCGATGAGCTGGTTCGGGGTGAGAAAACCCCGGTTGTGGAAGTAATGGTTCTCGATCCGGGCGAAGGCCAGGGCGTAGTCCTCGTCGGCGTGGTGTTCACGCAGGCTCGGATCGGGCAGCAGGGTGACCGTCGAACCTTCCCACACGCTCCAGGCACGGGCCGCTTCCAGCCTCGTCCTCCGGTCCGGTGCGTTGAGACGTCGGGCGTAGGCCGCGACGAGGTCGTCGCGTTCCTCCTCGGGGATCGGGGCCAGGTAGTGCTCCCACAGGTCCGGGAAGAGCATGGACGTACCGTGCTGGTAGAACCAGCGGATCTCCTGGTCCCGCAGGGTGAAGATGCCGCGCAGGACCAGTTCTGCGACCCGCTCGGGGTACTTCTGGGCGTAGGCCAGGGCCAGGCAGCTGCCCCAGGACCCACCGAAGACCTGCCATGTGTTGGCACCGATCATCTCCCGCAGCCGCTCGATGTCCTCCACCAGCGTCCACGTGGTGTTCGTGGACAGGTCGACGTCCATTCCACTGGCGTGGGGGGTGGAACGTCCACAGTTGCGCTGGTCGAACAGCAGGATCTGGTACCGCTCGGGGTCGAACAGCCGCCGGTGGTTGGCGTTGGTGCCCCCTCCGGGACCGCCGTGCAGGAACACCACCGGTTTGCCGGTGGGGTTGCCGCTCAGCTCCCAGTAGACATGGTTTCCGTCACCGACGTCGAGCATGCCCGAGTCGTACGGTGTGATGGGCGGGTACAGCGTGCGCACAGTGTGGTGCCTTTCCATTACTCGTGTGACTTGTGTGGAAGAAGGTGGGGGTGCGACGCGGCGGCGTGACGTGCGACCGACACGGTCCAGAGGTGGGCGGGCGTCGCAGAGCCTAGAGACGGGCAAGGAGTTCGGCCTTCTTGGTGGAGAACTCCTCCTCGGTGATCAGCCCTTCGTCGTGCAAACGGCCCAGTTCCCGGATCTTGACGAAGATCGCCTGCCCGGTGTCGTCCCCGGTCTCGGGCAGGGCCGCCGGTTCCTGGACCTGCCCGGATTTTTGCAGGTGGGCGTTGACGGTGGCCGCCAACAACAGCGTCTCCTCACTGCCCTTGGCCCCGTGGGTCAGGAGGGTGAAGAGGTCGTTGCTGAATTCGGTGGCCTCGGGGATCGTCACCCCACGCAGGACGATGCGCACATACCCTTCGGTCACGTCGGCCTGCGGGTACCACTTGGCTTCCTCGATCTCGGAGAGATGGTACTCACGGGCCTTCTCCTGGGACTTGACGGTGCCGGCGAACCAGCCGTCCCACTGCAGGCGGACTCGGTCCCCGTCGAAAGTGGCCGACCCTTCCCCCGTTCGTGCCTGCAGGGGCAGGCTCGCCACCAGGCCCCGGGCGACCTCACCGGGGTCCGGTCCTTCCTCGGTCTCGCGCGCGAGTCGCGCCGAGGCGGAGATCTGGTCGGCGAAGTACTCGGCGAGGAGTTCTTGGTCGTGGGAGCCGGTCAGCAGCAACGGGGTGAGGGCTTCGCGGCCCGGGGCACCGAGCCGACCGTAGGGATCCATGCCCTGGTGCAGGCGCAGGCGCAGCCGCCATCCGCTCTTGGGATCGCCCCTGTCGAAGTCGACGGCTGCAACAGCGGCCAGTGGTACGGAGCAGTGC
>DXDP01000489.1 GCA_019115445.1 Candidatus Nocardiopsis merdipullorum | reverse complement strand
GGCGGAGGCAACGCCCCAGGTGGGCAGATTCCAGTCATATCTGCACACAACACGGCACGATTAAACTGGCATCGGACTGTTACTCGTAGGTAGAACTGAAAGGTCGGCCGACCCACCCCCACGATCCGGTCCTGGCCGACAACACTGTGCGTCACTCGAGTCGAGAGCGGGAGCGGAATGGTATTTCGTCAGCCGGTAACGAAAAGAGGCGGCGCGCCCGCAGAGCGCGGATTCGCCGAGCACGTCACGGCCGTGCAGAAGCTGCGCCGTGAGTACCGGAAACTACCGGAGAACGCTCCGGTCCGGTTGGCCAAACCGACCTCCAACCTGTTCCGTTTCCGTGAGGACTCCTCCACCCCGGCACTCGATGTCTCCGACTTCTCCGGGGTCATCTCCCTCGATCCGGTCGAGAAGGTGGCCGACGTCGGGGGGATGACGACCTACGAAGAACTCGTTGCGACCACACTCCCGCACGGGCTCATGCCGACGGTGGTCCCTCAGCTGCGCACCATCACCTTGGGAGGAGCGGTCACCGGGCTCGGTATCGAATCCTCCTCTTTCCGTAACGGATTGCCGCACGAGGCGGTCCAAGAGATGGAGATCCTCACCGGAGACGGTGAAGTGGTGGTCGCCAGGCGCGACAACGAGCACGCGGACCTGTTCCACGGTTTCCCGAACTCCTACGGAACGCTCGGCTACAGCCTGCGCCTGCGCATCGAACTGGAACCGGTCTCGCCGTACGTACATCTGCGCCACCTGAGGTTCGACAGTGGTCCCCAGGCCATGGACGCGCTCGAACGGATCTGCGCGGACGCCGGTCACGAGGGGCAGCCGGTCGACTTCGTGGACGGTGTGGCATTCGGCCCCCACGAGCTGTACCTGACCCTGGCCCGGTTCACCGATCAGGCGCCCTGGACCAGTGACTACACGGGCCGGGACATCTACTACCGCTCCATCCCGCGCCATGCGGACAAGGGGCCCGGCGACTACCTCACCGTCCACGACTACTTGTGGCGTTGGGACACCGACTGGTTCTGGTGCTCTCGTGCCTTCGGTACTCAAAACCCGGTGGTGCGGGCGCTGTGGCCACGTTCCCTCAAACGTTCCGACATCTACCGCCGTTTGGTGGCCCTGGACCGCCGCACCGATTTCTCCCGGCTGCTCAACCACTACCGGGGCCGACCCCAGCAGGAACCCCTCATCCAGGACATCGAGGTGGGTGTGGAACGCGGCGCCGAATTCCTCGACTTCTTCCACCGGGAGATCGGTATGACCCCGGTGTGGATGTGCCCCCTGCGCCTGCGTGAGCCGCGGCGGGGCGGCGGCGGTGAACACGTGTGGCCCCTCTACCCGTTGGAGAACGACCGTCTCTACGTGAACTTCGGGTTCTGGGGAATGGTCGACACACAACCCGGGACGCGGCGCGCCCACCACAACCGCCTCGTGGAGGAAGAGGTCGATCGGTTGGGTGGCCACAAATCCTTGTACTCGGACGCCTTCTACACCGAAGAGGAGTTCTGGGAACTCTACAACGGGACGGCGTACGCCAAACTGAAAGAAACTTACGACCCGAGGGAGCGACTCCTCGACCTCTACGCGAAGTGCGTGGGAAACCGCTGAAGACTTGACGAACCTGTGGGGAGGCGACCCGTGGGGATGGGCCGCATCCTCGAGAGGAAGGACGAAATCATGCGGCTTGCCGAGATCTTCGAACGCGTCGTCGGACCCGACGCACCGATCCGATTCACCGCCTATGACGGAAGTACGTCGGGCGCCCCGGACAGCGAAGTGAAGATCCACGTCCGTACACCGGCGGCGGTCAACTACCTTGCGCAGTCCCCCAACGCCGTGGGGTTGACCCGTGCCTACGTCTCCGGCCACATCGACCTCGAGGGTGACATGTACACCGCCCTGAGAACGATGAGCGAGTTCATCTTCTCCGAGGGGCCCGATGTCTCGCTGAAGGACATGTGGTCGATCGCCAGATCCGTGGGTTGGGTCAAGTTCGTCAACCGGGTGGCGCCCCCTCCCCAGGAGGTACGTCCGGGACGTCTGGCCTCCCTGGGATGGCGTCATTCCCGCCAACGGGACGCAGAGGCGATCCACCACCACTACGACGTCTCCAACGCCTTCTACGAACTGGTGCTGGGGCCGTCGATGACCTACACCTGTGCTGTCTTCGACGAGTCCGACGGCAGCACGGACCAGGTGGGTCGGGGTGAGAGTGCCCTGGAAAGCGCCCAGTTCCGTAAGTACGAACTCATCGCCCGCAAACTCGGTCTGAGCAAGGACATGCGCCTGTTGGACGTGGGGTGCGGGTGGGGTGGCATGGTCATGCACGCCGCCAAGGAGTACGGGGCCAAGGCCCTCGGTGTCACGCTGTCCAAGGAACAGGCGGAGTGGGCCTCCAAGCGCATCGCCCAGCAAGGGTTGAGCGATCTGGCCGAGGTCCGCCACATGGACTACCGGGACGTGCCCGACGGGTCCTTCGACCGGATCAGCTCCATCGGCCTGACCGAGCACGTGGGTGCCCAGAACCTCGATTCCTACTTCAGTGCTCTGAACGCCAAGCTCGTGCCGGGCGGTCGCCTGCTCAACCACTGCATCACACGCCCGAGGAACGACATGCGACGGATGGACCCCCGGGGTGTGATCAACCGGTACGTCTTTCCGGACGGGCAGTTGGAGGGCCCCGGGGAGATCCAGACGGTGATGAACGACGCCGGGTTCGAGATTCGCCATCAGGAGAACCTGCGTGAGCACTACGCCCTGACCCTGCGCCACTGGGGGGCGAACCTGAAGGAGAACTGGGACGAGGCGGTCGCAGAGGTGGGGATGGGCACTGCCCGGGTGTGGCAGTTGTACATGGCCGGATGCGTGCTCGGCTTCGAGAAGGACGTGGTGCAGCTGCACCAGATCCTCGGGGTGAAGCAGGACGGTACCGACTCGCACATGCCGCTCCGGCCGGACTTTTGAGGGTGCTCTGAAACAACCGGTACCGCCCCGTGGCAGGTCGGGGCGGTACCGTCGGCTGTGTCACACTGCGGCCAGGTGCCAGTGACGGCATGATGGGTGCCGAAATCGACATTCACAGCTGCGAAGGGACCGATCCGTGCCCTCGGACGAGAACACACCGCAGGAAGGCCCGGCCGCCGACATACCGGAGCACGTCAAGGAGGTCGCGATCGACCTGGTCGGTGCTTACGCCGACCGCAACCGCGACACGCTCGATCGGCTCATCCCTGTGGCCTCCGACAACGCGGAGCAGGTGCGCTCCGAACTGAAGGTGGTGGCGGCCTTCCTCAGCCGCCGTGTGCAACAGACCGGAGTGGTCTGGAAGCCCGCCGACTCCCGTGAGGCGGTGGCCCACACCGTGGCCGGGATGCTGCCCCCGGAGCTGGAGTTCGCGGTCTCCACCGCCTGGGAAGCCCACTCGGTGGGGGAGGAGGAAGCGGCCGAACGCTTCACCCGTGGTGACCCCATGGTCTATGTGCACATGCTCGCCGCCTTCGGTGCCGCGATCGGGTTGGCGGTGTACAAGCGAGCCGAGCTCCTCTCGACGTTGCGGCAGGTCACCGGCTTGGCGGAGTAGGTTCGGTCGGCTCCGAACGGTGTTTTCCGGGTGCTGGAGGGGTCGGTTCCAGGCCGTCCTCCCTAACAGGTCAGACACAACGTTGCGTTGTTTACTTCACAACTTCGAGTTCTTTACGTAGGTTTCCTACCAACCCTGGGGGACCCCTCGAAAAGAACGGGAGGCGCGCCGATGGCTCGCAGAAGAACACGCATGTACGCTCCCCTCCCAGCCGCGACATTGGCACTCGTCCTGGCAGCCACCGGCTGTGGAAGCGAGAGCGGCGGCGATGGCAGCGGCGACATCTCCGACACCGACACGCTCACCGTCTGGATCATGGAAGGCACGAACCCGGACGAAACAGGGTTCTTCGATGCGGCCAACTCCGCCTTCGCCGAAGAACACGGTGTTGACGTCGATGTGGAGTTCATCCCCTGGGCGGACGCCCAGGACAAGATCTCCACATCGATCGCCGGTGGAACCATGCCCGACGTCGTCGAGCTGGGCACCACCTTCACCCCCGAGTTCGCCGATTCCGGGGCACTGTACGACCTGGCCCCGTACATCGACGACCCGTCGGCCTACACCGAGGGCATGTTCCAGATGGGGGAGATCGACGACGAGGTCTACGCACTGCCCTGGTACGCGGCGATCCGTTCGATCGTCTACCGCACCGACATCTTCGAAGAACACGGACACGACGTCCCCGAGGACTGGGACCAGTTCCGTGACATCGCCATCGACCTGTCCGAGAACGAGGAGGACATGACCGCCTTCCCGGTCCCGGGAGATGCCCAGTACTCGGTCATGCCGTGGATCTGGGGAGGTGGTGGCGAAATCGCCGTCGAGCAGGACGACGGCACCTGGGTGTCGGAGATCGACAGTGAGGGTGGCCGTGCCGGCATGGAGTTCTTCACCGGCCTGGCCCTGGAGGACGGCGTCTCCACCACCGGTGCGGTGAACTGGAACGAGGTCGACGTCATGGAGGCCTTCGCGGACGAGGAGGCCGCCATGGCCATCCTCGGCAGCGCCAACCCGAACGCGATCCTGGAGAGCAACCCCGACCTGGAGGGTGACATCGGGGTCTTCCCGTTCCCGGGCAAGGACGGCGGTTACACCGACTCCTTCGCGGGCGGCTCCTCGCTCGCGGTCTTCGACGGCACCGGCAACGAGGCGGCCGGGGTCGCCTACGTCGAACACCTCACCGACGGTGAGTTCTCCACCCGATGGGCCGAGGAGACCGGATTCTTCCCCGGCCGTGTCGACGAGGTGCAGGAATTCGTCGAGTCGGAGGACCCGCTCGTCCAGCCCTTCGCGATCCAGCTCAACGAGGCAGGCCGGGGCACCCCGGTCGCACCCGCCTGGGGACAGGTCGAGGCCGAGAACATCATCGTCGGCATGCAACAGGACATCCTCAACGGCAACGCGACCGTCGAGGAGGCCACCGAATGGGCCGCCGACGAGATCGAACGCATCCTCAACGGGGGCTGAGCACGTGGGAACACCGGTCAGGACGGGAACCGGCGGTCCTGGACCAAGGACCCGCCGCGCTGACGGAACTCCTGTCAAGGGCCCGGTAAAGGCGCGGCGGGCACGGCTTCTGGGCATGCGTGGACGTAGGGCGCTGCTGCCTTGGGCACTACTGGCGCCGGCACTCGTGGTGGTCGGGGCACTGCTGCTCTTCCCGCTCGGCCGGATCGTGTGGCTGTCCTTTCGCGACTATCGCCTACGCAACCTGGTCTCGGGCGAATCGGACTTCATCGGGTTCGACAACTACGTCGCGCTGCTGACCGACCCGTACCTGTGGAACGTGGCCGTGCTGAACACCGTGGTGTTCGCGGTGGTCGCGGTCCTGAGCACCGTGGTCCTGGGAAGCCTGATCGCCCTGCTGCTGGCCAACCTGAAGCCGGTCACGCGGGTGATCGTGATCTCCTGCATCATGGTCGCCTGGGCGATGCCTGCGGTCAGCGGCACCTACGTGTGGATCTGGATCTTCGACGTCGACAGCGGCGTCGTGGCACAAGCACTGACCGGTCTTGGAGTGGTCGATCCTTCCGGGCACAACTGGTTCGCCGATCGGTTCTGGTTCTACGCGATCGTCACCCTCAACATCGTGCACAGTGGCTTTCCGTTCGTGGCCGTCACGGTCCTGGCCGGGCTGCTCACCGTGCCTCGGGAACTGCGAGAGGCCGCGCTCATCGACGGCGCCGGTGCCTGGAAGAGGTTCTGGCACGTCACGTTCCCGGTGTTGCGTCCGGTCTTTGCCGTGGTCACCATTTTGTCCACCATCTGGGACTTCAAGGTGTTCGCGCAGATCTACTTGATGCCTGGGGGTGACGTCGGCGGCTCCCAGATGCTCAACCTGGGGGTGTGGGCCTATGTCCGCTCCTTCGGCCACAACGACTACGGGATGGGGTCGGCGGTCGCGGTCGTGCTGACCTCGTTGTTGTTGATCATCACCGTCGTCTACCTGCGGGCACTGTTCCGCGACGACGAGCTGTGAAGGGGTGGCGCGCAACCGCGGCGGGGTCAGTGCACCCCGTCCACGAGCTTGTCACGCACACGGCGCCAATCCACCGAGGCCAGCGACCGTCGATCGAGGTCCTCACGGACCGCGCCCATGGTGCGCAGGTCGAAGTCGTCGAGGGCACGCCCGTCGTCGTCGTCCAGGTGGACCAGGTTGTGCACATACAGGTACAGACCGCGTCCGGTCGGATCCTCCAACGCATGCCGTACCGCACTTTCCCGGAAACGCGCATCGTGCGGAATCCAGTTGATGACCACCTCGGTGGGGGAGGGTTCTGCGGAGTGGTGCACGGTCACCTCCCGATCTTTCCGCTCGGCAGTCGAGTCCTCACACCTTCCGTGTCTCGGACAGTGGAGGAGTCTAAGGCATCCCGGTCAGAGGGGTGTTCGAGACCACACGCCCCGATCCGCCCCGAACACGGCCCACCGATGAACGCCCATCCGCTTGCGCCCACAGGGCGCCGTGTCGACGAGGAGCCCCCTTGAGCACTCGTACAGCGTCCTCGATGGACGACCTCCAGTGGGAGGAGGAGGTTCGCCGGTCCCGCCGACGCGGACAGTTCGCCCGATCGGGCGGGCTCCTGGGCCGGGGCATCGGCGTGGCCGCGATCCTGCTCTTCACGCTCTTTCCCGTCTACTTCATGCTCATGAGCGCATTCTCCGACAGCACCACGTCGGGGACCGGAGCACTGCTGCCGACCGGTATCACGTTCGACAACTTCGTCTACGTGATGACCGAGGGCAACTTCGCCGTGTACCTGCGCAACTCGCTCATGGTCGCGGGGATCACCGTGGCGGGCGCGTGTGTGCTCGCCCTTCTGGCATCGGTCGCGGTGGCCCGTTTTCGCTTCCGTTTCCGTACCGCGGTGCTGGTCATGATCCTCGTCGTGCAGATGGTGCCGTTGGAGGCATTGGTCATCCCCCTGTTCCTTCAGGTGCGTGACCTGCAGATGCTCAACACGGTCCTTGGCCTTGGCATCGTCTACATCGCGCTGTCGCTGCCGTTGGCGGTGTGGATGATGCGGGGTTTCGTCGCCGCGGTACCCCAGGAGGTGGAGGAGGCCGCCTACATCGACGGCGCATCCTGGCCGGTGATGTTCTGGAAGGTGCTCTTTCCACTGGTGGCCCCCGGACTGGTGGCCACCGCGATCTTCTCGTTCATCGTGGCGTGGAACGAGTTCGTACTCGCGCTGACGTTCATGCAGCAGGCGGACAAGTACACCGTGGCGGTGGGGTTGCGCCAGTTCTTCGGTCAGTACGCCAACGACTGGGGGCACGTCATGGCCGCCTCGACCATCATCACCATCCCGGTGATGATCTTCTTCATCCTGGTGCAGCGCTTCCTCGTCGCAGGCCTGGTGCAGGGCGCGGTCAAGGGCTGAGCCCCACGAAGACGGGCCCCGCACACCGGGAGGTCGTGCGGGACCCGTCTTCACGAAGCGGTGCGTGTCAGTCGCGCAGCTCGCGCTTGAGGATCTTGCCGGTGGAGGTCATCGGCAGTTCGTCACGGAACTCGATCTTCCGCGGGTACTTGTAGGCGGCCAGGCGCTCCTTGGCCCAATCCACGAGTTCCTCGGGGGTGATCTTGCTGCCCTGTTCGGGGATCACGAACGCCTTGATCTCCTCGCCGTGGGTGTCGTGCGGGACGCCGACGACCGCGGCGAGACCGACCGCCTCGTGGGCCATCAGGACCTCTTCGACCTCGCGCGGGTACACGTTGTAGCCACCGCGGATGATCATGTCCTTGGAGCGGTCGATGATGAAGTAGAAACCTTCCTCGTCCCGACGTGCGATGTCCCCGGTACGGAACCAGCCGTCCCTGAGGACCTCCTTGTTGACCTCGGGACGGTTGTGGTAGCCCTTCATGACACAGTGGCCGCGGATCGCGATCTCACCGACCTCGTCCTGATCGTTCCACTCGTCGTCGATGAGCTTCATCTCCGTACCCCACACGGGTAGGCCGATGGAGCCGGGTTTGGCCTTGACGTTCGGGTTGTTGAACGAGGCGGCCGGGGAAGTCTCGGACAGGCCGTACCCCTCCTTGATCCCGACCCCGAAGGTCTTGACGAAGTCCTCGGCGAGCTGGGCGGGCAGGGAAGCACCACCGGAGACCGCGTCGACGATGTTGCCGGCGATCTTGTCGATGTCGTAGGTACCCGGCTCCGCGGAGCGGGCGGCGTTGAGCAGCCCCCAATACATGGTGGGCACCCCGGCGAACCCGGTGACGTTCTCCTTCTCCATGAGTCGCAGAGCCTCGTCACCGTCGAAGCGCGGCATGAGCACCAAGGTCGAGTGCCGGTACAACGCGGCGTTCAACATCACCGTCTGGCCGAAGATGTGGAACAGAGGAAGGGCCACGAGGGAGACTTCAAAGCCTTCCGGGTGCTTGTTGACCAGGCTCGAGGCGACGATCGCGTTCATCATCAGGTTGTTGTGCGACAGTTCGGCACCCTTGGGCTTACCGGTGGTGCCACTGGTGTAGATGATGACGGCGGTGTCATCGGAGTTGGCCTGCACGGTCTCGAACTCGCCCGGCTGCCCCTCCAGAGCCTTCCAGAGGGTCTCGGCGCCCTCGATCGTGGACTCGGTGGCGCCAGGGGTCGCGGGCAGGTCGATGTAGGTGGTGCACCCCTCGACCTGGTTGAAGGCCTCGAAGGCACGTTCTCCGAGAGGAAGCTCCGGGCTGCCGGTGAATGCGAAGAACGCCTTGGCGTCGGAGTCCTCCAGGTGGTAGACGATCTCGCTCGGGGTCAGCAGGACGTTGAGCGGAACGACCACGGCACCGGCCTTGAGGGCGCCGTAGTAGACGAAGGGGAAGTAGGGCAGGTTCGGGCACGCCAGCGCGACGCGGTCGCCGGGCCGGATGCCTCGGGACACCAGAAGATTGGCGACCTGGTTGGCGATCATGTCGGTGACCGAGTAGTTCAGGCGCAGGTCGCCGAAGACCAGGCAGTCCTTCTCGGGAACCGTTCTTGCGCCGTCCTCCAGGACGGCGGACAGGTTGAGCATGGGTTGTCCCTCCCGCACACATGGTGGATAACGGATCCAGGGTGTCCTGGCTCTCGTGTTCTGCGCCACTTGACCGAAGAGTAACAAACCGGACGGTCGGTGTGGAGGGGCACGCCTTGCTTTCCTCGGAGGTCGCAGCCCCACAACGCCGTTCACAGCGTGCGTGAAGCGTTTCCGGTCGGCCCCACCACCCGCTAACCTGAAAGGACACGAACGGAACCGACCAAGGAACAAGGGCGATGACAGCGGTAGACGGCGACCGGACGACGGGTGACAGCTACGATGCCCGTGCCCTCCAGGACAAATGGCAGGCGCGCTGGGCCGCCGACCTTCCGTTCCGGGCCGGAGAGGATCCCGACGATCGGCGCCCCCGCTCCTTCGTCGTCGACATGTTCGCCTACCCCTCCGGTGACCTGCACATGGGCCACGCAGAGGCGTTCGCCATCGGCGACGTGATCGGGCGCTACCGCTTCCAGCGCGGGGACAACGTCCTGCACCCCATCGGGTGGGACTCCTTCGGCCTGCCCGCCGAGAACGCCGCGATCAGGAACAACGTCCGCCCCGACGAGTGGACCTACAGCAACATCGAGACCCAGGCGGCCTCGTTCCAGCGCTACGGCATCGGCGTGGACTGGTCCCGACGTATCCACACCAGCGACCCCGAGTACTACAAGTGGAACCAGTGGCTGTTCAACCGGTTCTTCGAGCGCGGGCTGGCCTACCGCAAGGAAGGCCTGGTCAACTGGTGCCCCCAGGACCAGACCGTGCTGGCCAACGAACAGGTCGTCCAGGGCAGGTGTGAGCGCTGCGGCACCGAAGTGGTCCGGCGCAGCCTGAACCAGTGGTACTTCAAGATCACCGAGTACGCCCAGCGCCTGCTGGACGACATGGACCAGATCGACGACGGTCGCTGGCCCGACGACGTGTTGACCATGCAGCGCAACTGGATCGGTCGCTCCACCGGTGCCGACGTCCGATTCCAGATCGAGGGACGCGACGAACCCGTCACCGTCTACACCACCCGACCCGACACACTGTACGGAGCCACCTTCTTCGTGGTGGCGGTCGACGCCGAACTGGCCGACGAGCTGTGCGCACCCGAACAGCGAGAAGCGTTCGAGAAGTACCGTGCCGAGGTCTCCGCACTGTCCGACGTGGAACGTCAAACCACCGAACGTCCCAAGACCGGGGTGTTCCTGGGACGCCATGCGACCAACCCGGTCAACGGCGAACGCATGCCCGTCTGGGCCGCCGACTACGTCCTGGCCGGCTACGGACACGGCGCGATCATGGCGGTGCCCGCCCACGACCAGCGTGACCTGGACTTCGCCCTGGCCTTCGACCTGCCGGTACGGGTCGTGGTGGAGACCGGCGAGCCCGACCCTCGCGAGACGGGGGTGGCCACCCCCGGAGAGGGAACCCTGATCGACTCCGGCCCCTTGGACGGCCTGGCCAAGGACGAGGCGATCGAAAAGATCATCGAGGTCCTGGCCGAGCGTGGTACCGGGGAGGCCTCGGTCAACTACCGCCTGCGCGACTGGCTGATCTCCCGCCAGCGTTACTGGGGCACCCCGATCCCGATCGTGCACTGCCCCTCCTGCGGTCAGGTCGCGGTCCCCGACGACCAGCTGCCGGTCACCCTGCCCGAGATGAAGGGTGCCGAACTGGCACCCAAGGGTGTGTCCCCCTTGGCCACGGCCAAGGACTGGGTGGAGGTCGACTGTCCTTCCTGCGGTGGCCCGGCCGAACGTGACACCGACACCATGGACACCTTCGTGGACTCGTCCTGGTACCCCTGGCGCTACTGCTCGCCGAACCTGGACACCGCCCCCTTCGACGTCGAGAAGGTGAACAAGTGGGGACCGGTCGACCACTACATCGGCGGTAAGGAGCACGCCACCCTGCACCTGTTGTACGCCCGGTTCTTCACCAAGGTTCTGTACGACATGGGCATGTTGAACTTCACCGAACCCTTCAGCCGATTGACCAGCCAGGGCCAGGTCATCAACCGGGGACGAGCGATGTCCAAGTCGCTGGGCAACGGGGTGGACCTGGGTGAGCAGATCGATTCCTACGGTGTCGACGCGGTCCGCCTGACCATGTTGTTCGCCGGTCCGCCCGAGGACGACGTGGACTGGGCCGACGTGTCCGTGGTCGCCGCACAGAAGTTCCTGAACCGAGCCTTCCGTGTCATGTGCGAGGCAGGGGCGGCCACCGAACCCGGGATCGATGTCGGGGACGGAAACACCGAACTGCGCAGGACCACGCACCGTGTCATCGACCAGGTCACCGCACTGGTCGACGACAACCGGTTCAACGTCGCCATCGCGCGGTGCATGGAACTGGTCTCGGCAGCCCGCAAGGTGATCGACTCCGGCACCGGGGCCGGAGACCCGGCGGTACGCGAGGCCGCCGAGTTCGTTGCTGTCACGCTGTCACTGTTTGCGCCCTACGTGGCCGAGGAAGGCTGGGAACGTCTGGGCCACACCAACAGCGTGGCTGTCGGCAACTGGCCGACGGCCGACCCGGAGCTGCTGGTCCAGGAATCGGTGACCTGTGTCGTGCAGGTACAGAGCAAGGTCCGTGACAAGCTGTCGGTGGCACCCGACATCGACCCGGAGGAACTGGAACGGTTGGCCCTGGCATCGGAGAAGGCACAGAACTTCATCGGTGACAAGCAGGTCCGCAAGGTGGTCGTGCGTGCGCCGAAACTGGTGAACATCGTCGTCGGCTGACCCCGGTCCCACGGCGGCGCCCGTGCCGTACGGGCGCCGCCGTACATCTTTCGGCTCGACCCGACGGCCGTGAGGGAGGCGGTGACCGGTTGACCCCGACCGGTACGAAGGACGACGGGCCGCGGCCCGTCGACAGGCCCGTGGTGAGGGCAGGCATCGTTGTGGCAGGCGCAGCGGTCTTGTCCGCCGTGGCGATCGGTGCCGGACTGGTGTTCACCGAAGGTGAGCCCGACCACCCCGCCGAAGAGGACCCCCACACCACGGCACCCGGGTGTGATGTGGTGCCGCAGGAGGCCCTCGACGCACTCCTTGCCGATGCGGTCTTGGAAAGCGAAGAACACGGTCCCCTGGACGGTGGGGAAAAGACCACCTGCAGTTGGATCTCCACCGAAGAATCCGATGGCGGAAGCGTGCGTGTGGGGTTTTCCGTACGTTTCACCGACAACACGGCAAAAACCCCTGTTTCCGGGGAAGAGCAGATCGCCGAGGACCACGCTGCCCTTGCACCTTCGGAAGGTGAGGAGTTCTCCCCCGTGGAGGGGGTCACCGGGTGGATCTGGTCGGGCAGCGGTCCGGGCACGGCCGAACTCGCCTACCCGGTCGAGAACCTCCTGGTCCGTGTTTCCTGCTCCGGCCACACAGATTCCGAACCCTGGGACCCCGCCGATGCCCAAGAACGGGCTCTCCGCTTCGCCGAACGTCTCGGGGAGAACCTGTGAGCCCCTTCGGAGCCCACTCCCAAGTTCCCGACATCCCGCCGCAGAACCGGGGATGCGCCGTCGTGGCGGTGATCGGAGCAACCCTTGTCGTCATCGTGCTTGCGGTCCTGGGCGGATGGTACGTGCTCTCCCGCGACATGCCCGAGTCGGGGGATTTCGAGGCCGCGCCCGGCTGTACCGACATGGAGAACACTGTCCTGGATGAGCTGGTACCCCAGCATTCCCTGGAGATCGAGGAGCAGATCGGCATCGACCAGGACACCTTCGGTACCGGTTGGCAATGTCGCTGGGCCACCCCCGAAGGCCCCGGTGAGGTCGTACCGGCCTTTGCATCCCTGGCCATGGTCGCCGCACCCAACCCCGGCGGTGTGGAAACCGCGGCCCAGAACTTCCGTGAGACCGTCGAGCAGCACGACAGTCAGGAACTGCAGAACGTCGGTGACGAAGCCGCCCTGTGGGTCGAGGAAGGACCCTTCACCATCGCCTGTGTGGGCACGCGCGTGTCCAACCTCTACCTGGAGTCGTGTTACAGCGCCGCTGCCGACTACGAAGCAGCACGGTCCGCGGACGAGGAAGACATTCTCGCCGGGGTGGAGGAAATCACCCGGGGTTTCGTCGAAACCCTGTGACCCTTCCTTCTGAAGGGCAAGAACCTCCTATCGCTCCCATCGCCTCATCCCGAGCCGAAGACCAGGGCGTTCGTCAGGGGCCCGGGTTCACCAAGTGGTGTCGAGGAAGTCGGCCAA
>DXDP01000488.1 GCA_019115445.1 Candidatus Nocardiopsis merdipullorum | reverse complement strand
CCGGGCGTGCTCCGTGGCGTACCGGGCCGGGTCATCGCCCCAGCCGAGCGCAGACATGTCGAGCCAGGCGAGGTAGGTCGCCCCCGGTCGACGTAGCCGGACCTCGGGAAGTTCCTCGGTGAGTCGACGCTCCAGGAGCGCGAAGTTGCTCTCGACGGTGGCCATGGTCTGGGCCAACCATGGCCGTGCGGAAGTGAAACCCACGCGTGTGGCGATGTGACCGAACAGGCCGGTCCGGAGTGAGACCTCTTCCGGCAGTGACTCGAGGAATTCGCCCATGCGGTCGGAGTCGGCGACCAACAGCGCGGCCTTGAGACCGGCGAGGTTGAACGCCTTGCTGCCGGACGCGGCGGTGATGCCGTGTTCGCGTGCTTCTTCGGAAACACTCAGGTAGGGGATGAACTCACTGCCTCGAAGGGTCAAGGGCGCATGGATCTCGTCGCTGATCACAAATGCCCCGTGCCGGGCCACGATCCGGGAGAGTTCGACGAGTGTCTGCCTGCTGTGCACCAGACCGACCGGGTTGTGTGGGCTGCACAGCAGTACACCTCGGGCTCCGGCAGCAAGGGCGCGGTCGATCCCGTCCAGGTCGAGGGCGTAGGTGTCACCGTCGTCCAGCAGCGGCACCTCCACGACGCTGCCGCCGCCTTCGGGAACAAGGTCGTAGAAGGGCGGATAGACCGGTGGTGTGATGACGACCCCGGAGCCGGGTGGGAGGAGATGACGCAAAGACTCCACGATGACCACACTGACATCGGTGGTGCACCTCATCCGCGTGGGTGAGGGGGTCCATCCCCAGGTCGCGCCGGCGTAGGAGGCGAAGGCCTCGGCGGTACCGCTGTCACGCGTATTCACATAACCGGTGTCTCCGAGGTCGAGGGCCTCCCGCAGGGCGTTCTTGATCGCGGGGGCGAGCGGAAAGTCCATCTCGGCCACGAACATGGGCAGGACGTCGTCGGGGTAGGCGGTCCACTTCTCACTCGTGCGTTGCCGCAGTGTGTCGATGGGTTCGACCCGGGGCATGGCTCACCTCGTCGTCGTGGGGTGCACATTCTGTGAACCGGTGCACCGATCGGCCGGGTTCATCGTCCACCACACCCGATCGTACCCACTGCCGCTTTGTGTCCGGTGTGTGGAGAAGTCCTCTCTTTCGCCTAAGTCCGAATGGCAACTCTTGGTCATGTGTGTGCCCCAGGCATCGGGGTAACGCTCCCCACAAGGGCCTGCACACCGGTGAACTGCGAAAACACCGACATGCACGCTCCGGACCGGGGTGCGGGGAACTGAGTGCTCGGTGGCCGAAGGCGCGGCCGGGAGATACCGGTCCCAACGACAGGGGGAAGAGCCCATGCCCGCCCACGATGTGACAGTACAGACTTCGGATGCGCAGCTCGAAGGGCAGCTGGCCATGTTCTCAAGGGCGACCGCGGTCGTGGCTTTTGCGCACGGAAGCGGAAGTTCGCGACACAGTCCCCGTAACAAGGCGGTGGCCGACGAGCTCAACCGGTCGGGGATCGCCACACTCCTCTTCGACCTGTTGACCCCTCAGGAGGAGAGCGTCGACAACGTCACCGCACAGCAACGCTTCGACATCGACCTGCTCACCACACGACTCACGGGGGCGGTGGACTGGCTGGCCGACAACAAGGACACAGAGGAAACACCCATCGGCCTGTTCGGTGCCAGCACCGGAGCGGCCGCGGCACTGCGCACCGCCGCCGAGCGTCCCGATGTGGTCCAGGCGGTCGTCTCACGCGGGGGACGACCCGACCTTGCGGGGACCACTGCGCTTCAGGAAGTGCATGCACCGACGTTGTTGATCGTGGGTGAAAGGGACACCGCGGTACTGGGGATGAACGAGGAGGCCGCGGATCGGCTCGAGGGACCCAACCGGATCCATATCGTGCCTCGCGCCACGCATCTGTTCGAAGAGATCGGCGCCATGGAGGAAGTGGCCAGTGCCGCTTCCGAGTGGTTCGTCAAGATTCTGGGGGAACGGGAGAGATGACCAAGGTCTGCTGTGTACCCGTCCTGGGAGGTCCGAGATGACAACGGACGACGGGGTGGTCCGCCTGGATGCGGACACGGTGCTGCCGCTGATCGGTCCTCGGTCGCTGGAGCCGCTCATGGAGCGGATCGGAAACGCGCGCTATGTGCTGTTGGGTGAGGCCTCACACGGCACTGCCGAGTTCTACGCCTGGCGCGCACTGCTGACCCGGAAGCTGATCGAGGAGTCGGGGTTCGACTTCGTCGCGGTGGAAGGGGACTGGCCGGACTGTCGGGAACTGCACCGCTGTGTGGTGGGGGAACCGCAGGCCCCTGAGGATCCCCGTGAGGTGTTGGAGGGTTTTCGGCGCTGGCCCCGGTGGATGTGGGCCAACACCGACGTGTTGGACTTCGCACGGTGGTTGAGGGAGCACAACCTCGGGTTGAGCCGTGAACAGCGCGTGGGTTTCTTCGGTCTGGACGTGTACAGCCTGTGGGAGTCCCTGAACGCGGTCCTGGAGTGGTTGCAGGAGAACATGCCCGAGCAGGCGGAGGCGGCGTTGGAGGCCTACCGCTGTTTCGAACCCTACGGTGAGGATCCCCGGACCTATGCTCACGCGACACGGTTGGTTCCCGAAAGCTGTGAGACCGAAGTGGTCGACCTGTTGACCGAGCTGCGTCGGGACGCACAAGGCTCCACCGACGACGGTTCGGCCGACTTCGACGCGTGGCAGAACGCCGAGGTGGTCGCCGGGGCCGAACGGTACTACCGGTCGATGGTGCGTGGCGGGCCCGAGTCCTGGAACATCCGCGACCGCCACATGGCCGACACCCTCGATCGCCTGATGCAGTACCACGGCCCGGGGTCCAAGGTGGTCGTGTGGGAGCACAACAGCCACATCGGGGATGCTCGGGCCACCGACATGGCCGCGGCCGGCATGGTCAACGTGGGGCAGCTGGTACGTGAGCAACACAAGGACCAGGGTGTGGTGCTTGTGGGCTTTGGGACCTATGAGGGCCGAACTGTCGCGGGCCGGGCCTGGGGCGCGGACCCGGAGCCGATGCCGGTACCTCCGGCCCGTGAGGGAAGCGTCGAGGAGCTGCTGCACCGGACGGTCGAGGAAGACGCGGGGATGTTGCTCCTGTTCGACGGTGACCCGAACGTTCCGTTCCGGTCGGGGAAAGTACTGCCGCATCGCGCCATCGGAGTGGTCTATCACCCCGGGCACGACCGGTGGGGGAACTACGTCCCCACTGTCATGTCCGAGCGCTACGACGCCTTTTTGTTCTTCGACCGCACGCACGCACTCGTGCCGTTGCACTCGGCCGGTGCGGACACGGACGAAAAGGAGACCTGGCCCAGCGGTCGATGAACCGGAGACGACCTACTGGGGGAGCAGGTACCAAGCCCCGAACACACCATGTGTCCGGGATCTCATCTTATGTCTGATTGTCTGCTCGAGGGGCGGGCAAGTACTACCTCGTGAGCGTGGAGCAGCCGTCGTCGAGCAGGCTCCGACGGTGAGACCGAAAGGTCTGCGTTGATCGTCAGGGTTCGATCACAGTTCGAATCCTGGCGTATTTTCTGCTACCAGAAAGGTTTTTTGGACGCCTTTCCAGCCTCGAATGCAACGGTGGGGTCACAGAATTGATCTCCATTTTTGCCATTTTGTGACATGCTTCTGAGGTCTTGGGTACCCACCTTTCAGGTCTTTTTTCCTTCTTTGCTATGGTCATCAACGCTGGCATCCCCCGTCACTCCTGTCACAACTGTCAGGAAGGCGGATTCTGCCCGGCAGGGGATCCGGCCAGGCCTCGTCGACTCGGAATCCGGGGCCGCGCACACCTGTGGAGACACAGAGCCGGATGCCCTGCGTACGAACACCGCGCAGGTTGATGCCCCCTCCTGGGGTCGGGTGTGTGTCCGAGAAGTTGTGTGGGTAATCCGGCACCCGCCCGAAGGAAGGAACGCAATGGGTTCGGAGGGCCAACAACTCAGCGCCTCCGTTGTCATTCTTCTTCTCGTGCTGTTCTTCGGTGGCACGATGTTCATGTCAGTCATGATCAGCAAGAAGAAGGAAAATGCCGATGGTTACATGACCGCCGGACAAAAAATCGGTTTTGGAATGTCGGCCGCTTCCATGACCGCCACGTGGATTTGGGCGTCCTCGATGTACGCCTCGGCCACTTCCGGCTACGCCTACGGGATTTCCGGCCCCATCCATTACGGGCTCTGGGGTGCCCTGATGATTCTTTTCATCTACCCCTTCGGTCGCCGTATTCGCCAGGTCGCTCCCAAGGCGCACACCCTCGCCGAGGTCATGTACGCCCGACACGGACGCTCCAGTCAGCTGATGCTGGCCGGCTCCAACGTCTTGGGCAGCCTCATTTCCCTGACCTCGAACTTCATCGCCGGTGGGGCGCTGGTGGCGCTCCTTTCCCCCTTCAGCTTCACCCAGGGCATCGTCGTGATGGCCGCAGGTGTGCTGCTCTACACGCTCTGGTCGGGTTTTCGCGCCTCGGTGCTCACCGACTTCGCCCAAGTGCTGGCGATGTTGGGTGCCGTGGTCGTCATCATCCCCGTGGTCTTCTTCGCCGCCGGTGGTCCGAGCATGTTCGAGACCGGTGCGCACAACCTCACACCCCAGCAATCGAACTTCTTCTCCTCGGAAGCGTTCCTGAGCCAGGGTGCTCCCTACATCGCCGCGGTCCTGGCCTACGCGATCGGCAACCAGACCATCGCCCAGCGCCTCTTCGCCGTGCGTGAAGACCTCATCAAGCCGACCTTCATCACCGCAACCATCGGCTACGGGGCCACCGTCATCGGTATCGGCATGTTCGGTGTCATGGCTCTCTACCTGGGCCTTGAGCCCATGAACGGGGACAGCAACAACATCATCCCCCAGATGGCCACCACCTATCTGGGCCCCGTCCTGCTGTGCGTCTTCTTCATCATGATCATCGGTGCGCTGTGCTCGACGGCCGACTCCGACCTGGCGGCACTGTCGTCGATCATGATGGCCGACGTCTACGGACAAAACGTCGCCGGACACAAGAAGGCCAACCCCAGGACGATGCTCTTCGTCGGCCGGGTCACGATGATCATCGCCACCGGCGCGGCCCTGTACTTCGCCAGTGGCCAGATGAACATCCTCGACCTGCTGGTCTTCGTCGGTGCCCTGTGGGGTGCGTTGGTCTTCCCGGTCATCGCCTCCTTCTACTGGAACAAGGTCACCAACGCGGCCTTCACCGTGGCCGCCCTGGCAGCCATGGTCCTGTTCATCCCGGTGCGTTTCGAGATGCTTCCGGAGAACATGGCCATCAACATCGGTGTGGACGTGCTCTCCACCATCGGCGTCGGAGTGGTCCTGGGACTCATGGCCTTCGGCTTCTTCGGGCTTCGCACGGCCAAGTGGGTCGCCGGTGTCTCCATCGTCGTCTCCGCGCCGTTCGTGATCGGCTTCCTGCACGACTACCACGTGCTCAGCGGATCGCTCGTGGCCTACGCGGTGAGTGCGGTGGTCTGCTGCCTGATGTCCTTCCGCAGCAACAAGGACTTCGACTTCGCTCTCCTCAAGGAACGCACCGGCAACTTCGACAGCGAGGAAAAGGTCGAAAAGGCCCAGGAGACCGCCAAGTCCGGCGACGACACCGCCCCGGCGAACTGACAAGGAGCCAAGAACATGTCAACACTTGTTTTGAGCGCTTATGTGCTGGTGTGGCCCGCCATCGTGGCAGGCGTACTGTTCTTCCTGGTACGCGGTTTCCTGAAGGACTGGCGCCAAGCTCGTGAGGAAGGTCGCCCCATCATCTGACCTTCGTCGTCGACCGTGAGGTCGGTACCCGCCGAACGGGGGCGTCGCCCAACTGGGCGACGCCCCCGCGCGTTTTCCGGATGATCCACCAGGAGCATCCGACGGAAGTCTCGACGGGTTCGGTGCGCGCGGCACCGGTGGGGCGGAACGGGCCGAGGTGCGATGTCACGGCAGATGCGGTTTCCCTTCACCCGATGGTGGACCCGGATGGTAGGGGTCACCAGGCGGTGGTGTTGTTCGATGGCCACCACCTTTTCCGGTGATCGGCTCGATGACCGGGCGTCGGGTCACACTTCATCGGCCGGGGTGTGCCTGGCAGGCGTGCTGTTGAGTACCTGGGGAGGGGAATCGTCGAGCCCGCCCAGGCCTGGAAAAAGAGGTTGTCCACGATCCATGAGGAAAATTTTCCAGGGCTTGACGGACAGTTCTTCGGCGTTCACCGGACGAGTTTTTCACGCGATGCCCGACAACCGGCTCGATGCGGTCTTCGCAGTGGTCAGGGGGAGGCGACGATACGGGCATAACGATCACTCACGGCGCGGATGCCCTGTTCCAGTGCGTTCAGATCCTCGGTGCTCAAACCTGTGAGTACGCGGTCGTGAAACTCCGGGCGTGCCACCACCAGACGTCGCACGACCTGGGTGCCCTTGGAGGTGGCGTGGACACGGCGGACACGGTGATCGTCCGGATCCTCCGAGCGTACGGCCACGCCTTGGGCCACGAGACGGTCGATGACACCGGACATCGACGCCATCGACACGTCGAACGATTCGGCCAAACCGCGTCCTGTCGCACCTTCCCGCGTGGTGACAAGGACCATCAGCACCTTGAGTTGCTGGATCGTGAGGTCTGTTTCGAGCAGGTGCTTGATCATCGCGGGCAGGGAGGCCTGTTCCAGGTTGGTGGTCAACGCCCTGATCTCGCGCACGATACGTTCGCGTTCTCCCTGTTCCGACGCTTCTGACCTCATGGCACCAGCATAGCTGTGCCCACATCCTTCTCCGCTGCCCCAAATGCTTAGCCTGATGTTAAGCTTTTTTGCGGGGCGCGAACTTTCATCGAAAGCGGGACGTGACCACCCGGGTCACCACGAACCCGTTCCGGTGCAACGGCCCGCCTCGCCCCGGAGTTCCTCATCCCCCTCCAACACATCGGTGACCAAGTGAGGAAGGCACGTGGGTACGATCCCCAGCACACACGCCATGACCGAAGACGACACGGACGAGATCGATCTCCAGGTGCTTCGGGCCAAGTACGCCAAGGAGCGGGAACGCCGACTCCGTCCTGATGCGAACACCCAATACCACCGCACGTCCGGGGCCTTCGGTTACTACGCCAAGGACCCCTACACCCCACGCACGGAGCGCGAACCACTGACGGACACCGTGGAAGTGCTCGTCGTCGGGGGCGGTTTCGGCGGCCTACTGACCGGTGCGCGGCTCAGGCAGGTGGGCGTGGAGTCGATCCGGATGTTGGACGAGGCCGGCGACTTCGGGGGGACCTGGTACTGGAACCGCTACCCGGGCATCCACTGCGACATCGAGTCCTACTCCTACATGCCGCTCCTGGAAGAGGTCGGCACCGTGCCGCAATGGCGTTACGCCCCGGGGGAGGAGATCCGCCGCCACGCCGTGGCGATCGCAAAGACCTTCGGCCTGTACCGCGACACGGTGTTCCACACCCGCGTCACCGACCTGGAATGGGACGAGGCAACGGACGAGTGGGTGGTGAGCACCGACCGCGGGGACCGCATGCGCGCCCGTTTCGTCATCACCTCCTCGGGCACGCTCACACAACCAAAACTCCCGGGCATCCCGGGCATCGAAAGCTTCCAGGGACACACCTTCCACACCAGCCGGTGGGACTACGACTACACCGGAGGCGACCAGGAAGGCGGTCTGACCGGACTCGCCGACAAGAAGGTCGCGGTCGTGGGCACGGGCGCCACCGGTGTACAGGTCGTCCCACACCTGGGGCAGGACGCAAAACACCTGTACGTGTTCCAGCGGACCCCCTCCTCGGTGGACGTCCGTGACAACCGGCCCACCGATCCGGACTGGGCAGCTTCCCTGCGCCCCGGTTGGCAACGGGAGCGCATGGAGAATTTTCTCGCCATCGTCAGCGGTGAGCAGGTGGACAACGATCTGACCCAGGACGGTTGGACGTCGACGGCGCACCTGCAGCGGAAGATGATCACCGGTGCCGTGGACACGAGTCTTCCTCCGCACGAACGTGAACTGAGGGAGGAGCTCGACGACGCCCGCAAGATGAATCGGATCCGCGCCCGCGTGGACCAGATCGTCGACGACCCCGCCACGGCCGAACTCCTGAAGCCTTGGTACCGGTACATGTGCAAACGGCCCTGCTTCAGTGACCATTACCTGCAGACGTTCAACCGAGAGAACGTCACCCTGGTCGACACGGCCGACCACGGAGGAATCACGCGCATGACCGAGGACGCGGTCGTGGTCGGTGACACCGAGTACCCCGTCGACTGTGTCATCTTCGCCACCGGGTTCGATGTCGGTGTCTCCGGGGTGGTGTCCGGGACGATGCCGGTGAGGGGCAGGGGCGGACAGAGCCTGCTCGACTCCTGGCGGCACGGCCCGAGAACACTGCACGGCTTCTACAGCGACGGGTTTCCCAACCTCTTCCAACTGGGCTCGTTGCAAAACGCCAACGCCGTGAACTTCACCAACATCCTGTTGGAACAGGCCGAGCACATCGCCGCAGTCATCGCGGAGGGCATCAAGACCGGGGCCCGTGCCATCGAGCCGACCTCGAAGGCCGTCGAGGAGTGGGGCCGAACCATCCGGGAGAACGCACTCGACAACGCGGCCTTCCAGGCAGAATGCACACCCGGTTACTACAACCGTGAGGGCGCCGGCGGTACGGGCGGGACTTCCTACGGCCCGGGACCGGTGGCTTTCCACCGCATGCTCGCCCATTGGCGAAAGACCCGCATACACGAGGTTTTGGTCAAGGACTGACGGCCGGTCCGTGAACCACAGATCCCCGACTGGTGGAAGGCAACCTTCGCCTTCACTCGTCCTCGAAAGGAAGCAGGTGCGTATGGCATCCGAACAGCAACGAAAAACACGGCGAGCGACAGCGCGAACACTCTCGGCCCTGCTCCTGCTCGGTGTGGCAACAGGGTGCTCGGACACCGTCGACGCGGGTGAGGCCCCAGAGGAACAACACACCGCATCCCTTCTGGTCCAGGTCAGTTCCGTCCACGAGGAGACCGGAATGACCCTGCTGGAGGGACCCACCTTCGGCCCGGACGGAAAGCTCGTCGTCGTCGACGTGACCGCACCCGCCGAGGGACCCAAGGTGATGAAGGTGGACATCGACACCCAAGAGGTGTCGACCGTCTTCACCGACAGCTCCAGCGCCTACACCTCCGCACAGTTCAGCCCGTATGACGACCGCCTGTACCTGACCGACTTCGCCGGCGGAAAGATCGACAGCATCACCCCGCAAGGGGACGACCCCACCACGTTCTTCTCCGGAGACGTCGACGGAACACCGATGAAACCGGACGACCTGGCTTTCGACGAGGCCGGGAACATGTACGTCAGCGACTCCACCGGCCACTCCGACCCCTTCTGGGAACCACAGGGCAGGGTGGTCCGGATCGACGGGAAGAGCGCGGAGGCGATCGTCCTGGCCGAAGAGCTCCCCGCACCGAACGGGATCTCCTTCGACGAGGACTACACGGGACTGTGGGTCAGTCAGTACGCCGCGAACCGGATCGACCACCTTGCCCTCAACGAGGACGGAACCGAGGTGGAAGCCGCCCACACGGGTATCCATTTCGACGGTGGCACGAGCCGGGTCGACTCCAACGCGGTCGATGCCGAGGGGAACATCTACCAGGCCGTGCACGGCCAACCGCGGATCCACGTGTACAGCTCCACGGGTGAGAAACTGGCCACGGTGGGGGTCCCCTCCGAGGCCGCCGAAGGGGTGGACACAGCCACCAACGTCGCCATCGAGCCCGGGACCACCGACGCGTACATGACCGTCAGCGGGCAGGACGGCGGCTTCGTGTACGAGTTCGAAGCATTCGGTGAGGGCATCCGTCAGTCCAACGGGGGATGAGACGGCCGCAGGAGCACCACGAACCCGCCCCTTCGTGTTCGAGTGGGGTCGAAAGTGCGATACAGTCGTTCCCGTCGGCAAGAACCGGAGATGGTTGTGCGCACGACGATCACGGGACGTGGCGCAGTTTGGTAGCGCACTTGACTGGGGGTCAAGGGGTCGTGGGTTCAAATCCCGCCGTCCCGACACAGAAGCAGCAGTGCAACGAGGGGTCCACCATCCGGTGGGCCCTTTTCTGTGTCTCAGGTGGGGTAAAAGTGGGGTGGAACCGGGGTCGGGTGGGGTATCAGCCCACGTCGTTGAGGATTTCGTCCATCGCCCGAGCCGCCGACCGACGTACTGGCCGCAGCTGGTGGCGGTAGACGCGTTCGGTGGTGTCGGTGCCGTTGTGACCGACCAGCAGTGAGATCTCCTCGATGCTCACCTCGTGGTCCGACAGCAGCGACACGAACGTGTGGCGCAGCTCGCGTGCGGTCCACTCCTTGTCGTTCAGTCCTGCCTTTCTCATGATCGTGCGCAACTCCCGTAGGATGTTGTGCCGGTCCAGCGGGGTGCCGGTGCGTGTGCAGAACACCAGGTCGTTGTCCTGCGACAGCTCGGCCGCCGCCAGACGCTCACGGGCCTGTGCTGCTCGGTGGGCTCCGATGGCCTTGACCGCCAGGGTGGGCAGTTCCAGCGACCGCCTCGACCTACGGGTCTTGGTGTCGCCATCCTCACGTACCGAGACCCACACATGGATGGTGGGGACCTCACCTTCGGTGTCGATCTGATCCCAGGTCAGCGCCCGGATCTCCTCGGTGCGGGTGCCGGTGACGATGGAGAGCACCAGATAGGCGTACCACCGTGTACCCTGAGCCGCCTGCAGCACCGCCACGGCCTGGTCCAGCGTCATCGACTTCGACGGGCGCCCGGGTCTGTTGCCCTTGAGTTTGCCCCGCTGGTCGATCCGGGCCAGCTCGGCGACGTTGCGGGTCACCAACCCCTGTACCTGGGCGTACCGGATGGCGCGCTCCAGCAGACCGAGCACTAGCCGCAGCGTCCGCGAGGACAGGTGCTTCTTCCTGCCCCGCAGCCAGGCGAGCACATCGGCCACCCGCAACTGGGCCAGCAGGTGCTGGCCGAGGTAGGGGGTGATGTGGGTGTTGGCGAG
>DXDP01000487.1 GCA_019115445.1 Candidatus Nocardiopsis merdipullorum | reverse complement strand
GCCTCGGCGAACTCGTAGTGGCGCCGCCGGTCCCGCCAGACCAGGGCGGTGACGAAGGTGATCGGGCCGATGCGCCCGGCCACCATGAGTACGATCAACAGACACTGTGCCCACGCGGGCAACACCGAGGTCAGGCCGGTGGACAGCCCCACGACCCCGAACGCCGAGACCACCTCGAACAACACCGGAAGCAGTGGGTGGTCGGTGGTGGCCAACAACAGCAGGGTCGTCACGGCCACGAGCATCGAGGACAGGAACACCAGACTCAACGACTGGCGGATCACCTCCGGCGACAATCGACGCCCGAACACGTGCACCTTGTCGTGTGCACGGACCTCGGTCACCACCACGGCGACGATCACCGCCAGAGTGGTGACCTTGATCCCCCCGGACGTTCCGGCGCTCCCCCCGCCCACGAACATGAGCATGATGGTCACCAGCAGCGTGGAGTCCTCCATCTGGCCGGTCTTGATCACGTTGACGCCGCCGCTGCGCGGCACCACCCCGTGGAAGAGCCCGTCGGTCAGCCGGGCCGACCAGTGAAGTGGTGCAAGGGTGTTGGGGTTGTACCACTCCAGTGCCGTGACAGTCACCATGCCACCGATCAGGAGCACCACGGTGGTGGTCACGGTGATCTTGGTGTGCAAGTTCCAGGTGCGGGGCCGGTGGAGTCGGCTTCGCAGTTCCAACAGCACGGGAAAGCCGATCCCGCCGAGGACGATGGCCGCGGCGATCGGGGCCAGGATCAGTGCGTCGCCGGAGAAGCGTATGAAGTTGTCGTCGTACAGGGACATACCTGCGTTGTTGAACGCCGACACCGCGTGGAAGAGCCCCGAGTAGGCGGCTTCCCCGAAGGACATGTCGTACCCCAGCCACAGCCGGCAGGTGACGAGCACGAACGTCAGGCCCTCGAAGATCACGAAGGCGAGTGCGATTCTGCCGACGATGCCGCGCACGTCGCCGCCCTGTTGGCTGTGGGTCTCGGCTTCCACGTTGAGCTGCATGCGCACGCTGAACCGGTGGATCACGGTGGCGCCGAGCAGTGAGGCCATCGTCATGATGCCCACGCCACCGATCTGTATGAGGGCAAGGACGACGCCTTGACCGAACCCGGTCAGGTCGTGGCCGATCGAGATCACGCTCAGCCCACACACCGCCAGCGCACTGGTTGCGTTGAACAGGGCGGGCACGAAGTCGAGTCCCTCACCGTCGGGAGTGGCCGCGGGGGTCATGAGCAGTCCGGTGCCGAGCAGGTCGACGGCGAGGAAGGCCAGGAGGAAGACCCGTGCGGGTTCGAACCATGAGTGGACCTCTCGAACGAAGCGCTGGAAGCGCCGATGTTCGAGTCTTCGGTCTCGCGGGAGCGGAAGTTCCCTCACCATCGTGTGGGGCCGTGTGGGCCCGAGGGGCCGGTGGTGGGTCCGAGACGCACGCTTCCTCCTGGTGGCCACGGTGATCGGAGCCCGATTCTGTCAAGGGCCCGTGGCGGGGGGCAAGGTATCTGCGCGCGTGCCGAAGAAAGGGTCGTGAAAGCCTTGCCCGGCAGGTCAGTGGTGCCGGGCGCCCTCGTGGTCGGCGTGGCCCGGTGGCTCCAGTTGGAGAGTGGAGTGTTCGACGTCGAAGTGCCCGGTCAGGCAGGCGTGGAGTTCGTCGAGCATGCGGCCGGTGTCCTTCAGGTCCTCCTCCTTGACGACCACGTGCGCGGACATCACCGGGACCCCGGAGGTGATGGTCCAGGCGTGCAGGTCGTGCACGTCGATGACGGAGGGGTGGCTGAGCAGGTGGGAACGTACTTCGGCCAGGTCCATGTCCCGGGGGGTGGCCTCCAGGAGGATGTGCACGGCCTCACGCAGCAGGAACCAGGCACGTGGCACGATGATCGCGGCGATGGCCAGGGAGATCAGTGTGTCTATCTGGTTCCATCCGGTGAGCCACACAAGGGTGCCGCCGACGATGACACCGGCGGAGGCGATGGCATCGCTGAGCACTTCCAGGTAGGCGCCCTTGACGTTGAGGCTTTCCTTGGCGCCGGACCGTAGGACGAACATGGCCGCGAGGTTGAGGACGAGGCCGAAGGCGGCGACCGCCATCACGGTGGGTCCGGAGACCTCCGTGGGTGTTTGGAAGCGTTTGATCGCCTCCATGACGATGAATCCGCACAGCACGAACAGGACCAGGGCGTTGACCGCCGCGGCGAGGATTTCGGCCCGTTGGTAGCCGAAGGTGCGTTTGTTGGTCGCGGGTTTGGCCGCGATCCACACCGCCACGAGTGCCAGGGCCACGCCAAGAGAGTCCGTGACTGTGTGTCCTGCGTCGGCGAACAGGGCCAGGCTGCTTCCGTAGAACGCACCGATGACCTGGACCAGCGCCACGGCCAGCATCATGCCGAGGACGAGTACGAGTCTCTTGCGGTTGGCGGTTCCAGCGGTCACGTGGCCGTGGTCATGTCCGATACTCATGGCCCACCCCCTCCGTGATGATTCAGCGAGTGCTGTCTATACACCCAACGCTGTTTATACAGTCTCCACCGTCTATACAGCAAACTTTGTACAATGGTTTTCATGTTGACCTCCACACAGCGCCTCGACGCCATCAACCGGCTCGGACGGGCCCTCTCCGACCCCACGCGCTCCCGCCTCCTCCTTGCGCTGCTGGAAGGTCCCAACTATCCGGCCGGTCTGGCCGATCAGCTCGGGCTGACCCGGCAGAACGTCTCCAACCACCTTGCGTGCCTACGTGACTGCGGGCTGGTACGAACCAGCGCCAAAGGGCGCCAGGTCAGCTACGAACTGGTGGACGCATCTCTTGCCCACGCCCTCGAGGACCTTCTGAGCGTGGTCTGGGGTACCACTCAACCCCACGAACCGGTGGAAGTTGTGGAGCAGCGCACAGGTTGACCCGAGCCCCTCGGGTTCTTGCCGATGTCGAGGGATTCCCGGTGTGTTCCGCCCCCCAGGACCCAAGGTGTTGAAAAAGGGTGTCGAGGATCGGTGTGTGGTGATCAACCTTGACTCCTTGTGGACCGCACTCCACACCATCCATTCTGGACGATCACGTCCCGCCCTTGCAGGGGGCACCCACCTCCTCTACAGGAACATCCGGTCGATTTTCCCCGAGCGGGTGGACCCGTCGGACGAAGGAGAAGCGCCCCTTTCCTTGCGCGACCCCGGAGCTGCCCGGCCCCGAGTGATCCACCTCGTGCCCGGGTGGGGTGTGTCGCGCCGAAGGTCGAGGGTCTGAACGATTCCATACCCAACGGGTGTCTCTTCGATATCGACCGGTGCTCTCCACCCTGGGCCGCAGACCTTCTGGATGGCCGGAAACGGCCACGTCCGTGACACCTTCAACACATGTCCAGCCCCTGTCGGCGGTGAGAAGTGGCACCTCGCACAGCGAAAAT
>DXDP01000486.1 GCA_019115445.1 Candidatus Nocardiopsis merdipullorum | reverse complement strand
TCGAGGCGTTCACCGATGCGGACATCCTCCAGGGTGACCAGAGAGGTGGAGGCCTGCTCCTCTCGAGTGTTCGCGATGAATTCAGCGGTCATGCGGAGTGGCAGACGTGCGTGTCGTATCGGACGACCATGGACGAGGCTGAAAGTGTTCAGAAGACGGAACACGGATCAGGGCTTCCCGGATGCGGCCGCAGTACGGGACGCCCAACAGAGCTGTGTACGGCTCCGATCGATACACAGATGAGAAAGTACGGCGTCCAGTGCGGGATCACAGGAAGAGAAGCATCATGCACAAAACGATACATCTTGTTCTGAAGAGGGCAAGAAGTGAGACAGGCATCACTCTTCTTGTTGATGGTTTGCTCGCTATACGGACATCCCTAACGCTATTAATCGCCAGGCTGATATGCCGTCAGGGTCACTCGGGTCTCGAAACCGCCCTGTGCACGACAAGGTCCGCCGGGGATCGCATGATCCCCGGCGGACCTTGTTCTTTGCTGCGCCCCCACTCGGGAAGGTCGTCACGGTCGTACGTGTGCTCGTGAGTGCCGACGGCTGCTAGAGCCAGCGAGACTCGGGGTAGGTGCGACCGTTCTCGTCGGTGACCAGTACCCAGTGCATGATCGGATGCTCCGAGCGGATGGCTTCGGCGTTCTCGCGAGGCTGCGGCACATTCAGGGGGGCGGAGAGACGGTGGGCGGTGGCGGCGGAACGCGTGTGCCCATGACGGTGGGGAACGGAGCGAGTGGGTTGCGGTGCACGATCGGTTCTGCGCGCCATATGGACCCTCCTCGTTTCCTGGTAGACCTATGATGTTAACCCTCTGTTCACCTAAAATCAAACTGCTCTACTGTGATGTGCCTGCGTATGGCGCTGTGCAGCACTGTGACACTCGAGCAAGATGAACATCTGGTTAACACCAGGGGAACCAGGGGCGGAAGTGCCTTGAGGCAATGAGAAGGTCCTGGACAGCAAGAAGCACCCGCCGCCCGACGGGTGCTTCTTGCTGTGGTCGGCCTGGGACCCCTACTCCTTGAAGATGAGTCCCACGACTTCGAGGTAGAGCTGTTCCGGATACGGGATGAAGCTGATCTTGCTCAGAGCCTGGTCCTGACCTGCGGATTCCATCACGAACGTGCCATAGCCGAGAAAACGTCCCAGCAGGGTCCGCTCGAAGCGCATGTCCGTGACCTTGCCCAGCGGCATCATGTTGACCTGTCGGGTGACCAGGCCCGTGGTCAGCAACAGTCGTGCCGAAGTGATGACGAAATAGTTCACGGACCACTCGGCCACTTGCCAGACGAACCACACCAGCACCAGCAGCCACAGCCACCAGAGGATCGCAAGTGAGGCCGGACTGTTGGCGAGCGGAGTGTTGCTGAGGATCCCGGCGACGACCAAAGCACCGAGAACAGCGGCGATCGGACCGATGAGCACTGCGGGGTGACGGCGGATGGTGACCACGTCCTGCTCGTGTGGAAGCAGGTACCGGTTGACCGACGCCGGTGCGCTGTTACTGGAGGCTACGAGCCGCATCGCAGTGAATCACCCCTAAGGAAGGAGCGCGTTGACGAAGCGGGACATCGCTTCCGCGCCACCCATCAGGCCGTCCAGGGCGCTCTGGATGACCCCCGCTGCGCTTTCCGGTTGCGTGAGCAGATAGAACGCCACGAAAGCGATGAGCGCGTAGCCGCCCCATTTTTTCAACTTCGCCACGACTGACTCCCCTTGGGATCCACCAATAACCCGCCGACCAAGCAGAGATTGTTCCATTGACAATCATGCCCGTAAAGCCTGAGGGACACCCTCGGCGTGGCGGTATGTCGGTCCTTCGACACTTGTGGACTGTGTCCGATTCCGGGCATGTTGTTAATCCAGTGACGATCAGTCCTTATTTTGTCCCTTGTGAATATGTGGGGCCAGAGGTCGTCGACAACCCTTCAGCGCTGTTCGGAAATGGCCAGGGCGAGGACCTGAAGGTGCTGGCGTGCGATCCGCTCGACGAGATCCGGGGTGGCCCGGCCGGTGACGTCCTGGGCGCCGTGTTTGGCCGCGTCCACACAGCGGGTGATGGTCGAGGAATGGTGGACTCCGTGGAACTCCGACGCCAACCGCGTGACGACTGGGCTCAAGTGGGGGTCGTGTGTGACGTGGGGCGTCGAGGGGGAGAAGTTCTCAGGCATCTCACTCCTTGGAAGCTGCGAGGGCGGGTCGCACAGCGTGTGCTCTTCGGGGCTTTGCGTAGTCGAGGGAGGGGTGCCGAAATTCATGCCGACGAGTCGGCAAGGTCGGTTGCGATGGACTACGTCCGTTGGGGGATGCGTTTCGGTCTGACGGGGGATGTTACGGGTGGTCAGGGGCCATGATCACTCTAGACTGTCACGTTCCAATCTCGAAACGAGTTCGGCTGGTGCAAAACCGTGTCGCAGCTTGCGGGTGGTGTCGGCAGGCACCAGGTGTGGTCGTAAACAACTGGTGAGTCGATGCCCGATTTTCGGACGTTCATTCCTCCGGACATAAAAAGAGCCGAAAAAGCGCTCACCGGGGCTTCAGGTGAGCGCTGAGGCTGCTGAGCTCAGGAGCAACCGTAGAGGCGGTCCCCCGCATCACCCAGGCCCGGGACGATGAAGCCGTTCTCGTCCAGGTGATCGTCGACGGCCGCGGTCACCACACGCAGAAGGGCACCGTGGTCGGGACTCAAGGTCTTGGTCAGCTTCTGCTCGACCGCGGTGAGCCCCTCGGGGGCCGCGAGCAGACAGAGCGCGGTGATGTGGTCGGCCCCCCGCTCCACCAAGAGTTTCAACGCGGCGGCCAAGGTGCCACCGGTGGCCAACATCGGGTCGAGCACGTAGCACTGGCGGCCGGACAGGTCCTGCGGAAGGCGGTCGGCGTAGGTCACCGGTTGAAGGGTCTCCTCGTTACGGACCATGCCGAGGAAGCCGACCTCGGCGGTCGGCAGCAGGCGGGTCATACCGTCGAGCATGCCGAGCCCCGCGCGCAGGATCGGAACCACGAGCGGTGTGGGGCGTCTGAGCTGTGTCCCGGTGGCCTCTGTGAGCGGAGTCTCTATGGTGACCTCTGTCACTCGAACGTCCCGGGTCGCCTCGTAGGCAAGCAGGGTCACCAGCTCATCGGTGAGCCGTCGAAAGGTCGGAGAGTCGGTCCGTACATCACGCAGTGTGGTCAATTTGTGCGCGACCAGGGGGTGGTCGACGACCAGGGTTTCCAAAGCATTCTCCGGGTGAGCTGGGGCAACGGGACGGTGCCGGGGAGCTGGACCAGCCCGAGTCTAACCGTGCGTTCCCACCTCATTTGCGGCCACACCCGTGCCGCTCAGGTTGTTCGGGACGGCTTTGTCCAGCCTCGAGGCGGGGTACTCACGAGACGGGAGTGCTTCCAAGGGGAGGCAGGGAAACTGTTCTCATGAGAACGTGGGCGGACTGACGACTGAGCAGACATTGAGCAAGAGCGGCGGCGGTTCCGAAATGATCGTTACCATGGCACTCGCACAGACGATCCGGGCTACCTTTGTCCGCACCGAAACACCGGCCGGGTTGGGGTGACGATGACAGTACTCGATCATGGTGACGACGGCTCGGGCGACTTCGTGGCCGTCGCCTATCGAGAAGAGGAGTACTGGGACGTCGATCTCCTTCCTGTGGCGCTGACGCACGACATCAAGGGACTGGTCCACGCGTTGCGTCAACAACCGAGTATCAGCGGTGCCCTCGGGTTGGTCTCGGTCGGTGACGACTTCTTCATCATCGCCCGGGTCTACGGCGAAGAGGTCTCACTGTTCCTCTCCGACGTGACCGCCTCTGTCGACTGGCAGGTGGCCCGAGACGTCCTGGACCACCTGGACATCGACCTTCCCGATGACGACGACCTCGACCAGGTGTTGCCCGCGGGTGATCTGTCCATCGTGGCCGACCTGGGGTTGGACGAGATGGAACTGGGAGCTTTGGCGGGTGACCTCGACCTGTACCCCGACGAGGTCCTTGCGAGTGTTTCCGAAAGGCTCGGATTCGCCCAGTCCTTTCAGCGTGTTCTCGACACGATGGGGTAGGGGAGTCCTGGAAAAATACCCGGAGAACAGGAGAGCATGCGGTGTCGACCTTCGCAGCTGTCTTCGCTCCCAACGGGAAGACGTGGCGGGGCGCCGAGGTCGAACTCGATGATGTGGACCTCATCGACGACGTCACGGACCTGATGACCGACTTCGCCCTCGAACGGGGGAGTGAGCTCGCTCTGCTCCTGGTGGAGGCCGATGACGAGTGGTTCGCGCTCGTCCGGGCCGAGGAGGACGCAGAGCCGCGCGTGTACCTTTCGGACGTACGCGCCGTGCATGAGCACGTGGTCGCCTCCGTCCTCTCCGAGGCAGGGGGGATGGTTGTTCCTCAGCTCTCCGAGAGCGCCGGAGCGCGGCCCAATCCTTCCCCCGACGGTGATGGAAGACTTCTCACCGATTTCGGGATCACCGAGGAGGAACTCCACTCGTTGTCGGCCGGTGGAGGCATCCTCCCGAGCGACGTACTGGCGGTGGTCGCCGAACGGGCCGGTTTCGCCGATCTCCTCGACGAGATGGGGATCTGAACGGGTGGATCGTGGACTCCTCGATTCGGCCCTGAGGCTGGCCCTGCTGGAGGGGGAGCGTGCTCTGAGGACCGACGACGTCCCGGTGGGAGCGGTGGTCCTGGGGCCCGACGGGGCCGTGCTGGCCACCGGACGCAACGAGCGTGAGGCCACCGGGGACCCGACCGCGCACGCGGAGGTGCTCGCCCTGCGGGCGGCGGCACGTACGCGAGGTGAGTGGCGCCTGAGCGGGTGCACGCTGGTGGTGACGCTGGAACCGTGCACCATGTGTGCCGGCGCGACGGTGCTCTCCCGGGTGGATCGTCTGGTCTACGGTGCGCGGGACACAAAAGCAGGCGCGGCCGGTTCGGTCTGGGACGCGCTTCGTGATCCGCGGCAGAACCATCGTCCGGAAGTGTTCCCACCGGACCTGGTGGACGAGGATGTCGCGGCCGAATGCGTGGCTCTTCTTTCTCGATTTTTCGCACGCCGGAGGATCCTGTAGAGTTCTTCTCGGTGGAGTCGCCTAGTGGCCGATGGCGCCCGCCTCGAAAGCGGGTAAGGGGCAACCCTTCGAGGGTTCAAATCCCTCCTCCACCGCCACATCACCGCCCTCGGTGCATCCGGGGGCGGTTTTTATGTGTCCGTTTCGTGTTCCCGTGAGGCAGCCGTGTACTTCACGAGCACCATGACTACCGTTGGTTGCTGAAGGTAACTCCATGTGGTCAATGGTGTGAGTGAGGGGCAGGGTTGATGGGTCTGAAGCGGGTGGCTCCGCTCGGAGACCACCTCGAGGGATGGAAACGCAGAGCACCGAAGAGGACAGTGTTCGTGATCGCGGCAGTGATCACGCTGATCGTCGTTCTCACCGCCCCGATCCCCGTCGCGGGGCTTGCAACGTTCCTGTTTCTCTCGGCCGGGTCGACCTGGATCACCAGACAGGTCACCGTACTCCGAAGGGAACGAAGGCAAGAACAGCACAAGGCGGACGAGGCCCGGGCGAGGCAGGAGGCGTGCTCCCAGAGCGAGCTGCTGCTGGAAAATCTCGAACACCGACTGTGGAAAGGCTCCTGGCGCACGGCCCTGGACGGACTCGGAGAGTTCGCCATCACCCCGGGGAACCCGGCGGCGCAGCGGGCCCGGGCACTGGAGGACATGGCTTCCTGGTACGAGAGTGTCGGGGAGGGGGAGCAGGCACTGCAACTGCGTCGTTCGGCCCTGCTGACCGATGACGGTGCCCCCACCCTGGAGCGGGTCCGTTCGGTGATGGGCGACCCCGAAACCACCCGACACTTCGACGTGTTGATGATCTCGCACTTCGGGCTTCCCGGTGGCACCACGGGAAGCAACGCCCAGGAGATCGAGGCGCAGGCGCGCGCGGGGTTGCGTACCGGTCTGTTGCACCATCCCATCCATGAATGGGGAAGAGCCAAGCCGCTCAGCCCCAAGATCATGGAACTGGTTGACGGTGACCGTGTGCAGCTCGTGCACTGGAGCGATCGCATCACGTGTGACCTGCTCCTCATCCGGCATCCGAAGATCTGCGACCACCTCGTGGACGATCTTCCGGACATCACGGCCGGGCACACCGCGCTCATCATCAACCAGCCGCCTTGCCGCTACTACGGCAGCGACGGGGCGGGTGAGAAGATCTGGGACGTGAACCGGGTGCACGAAGGACTCTTGGAGAAGTTCGGTGCGCATTCCTGGTATCCGATCGGTCCCGCCGTCCGTGATGCCCTGACAAGTCACCACGGTGTGGAGCTTGCCGCCATGCCTTTGGCCCCTGCGGACTGGGTCAACATCATCGACGTGGAGGAGTGGCGCCGGGCGGGGCCTCGCACCCCGGACGGGACGGTTCGGATCGGTCGCCATTCCCGGGACCATGTGTCCAAGTGGCCCGAGACGCGTGAACTGCTCGAAGCCGCCTACCCGCGAGGAAACGGGCACGAGTTCCGGGTCCTGGGCGGCGCGGAAAGTCCGGAACGTCTGCTCGGTGGGCTTCCGGACACTTGGCAGGTGTATCGGTTCGACAGTGTTCCCGTGCGGCAGTTCCTGCACGAACTCGACGTGTACGTCTACTTCACCGCCACCGACTACTTGGAGGCCTTCGGCCGCTCTCCTTTGGAGGCGATGGCGGTGGGGCTGCCGACCATCATGCCGTCCCAGTTCAAGACGCTGTTCGGGGACGCGGGGATCTACACCGAGCCGTCCGGGGTTCGCGCGGAGCTCGACCTGCTCATGACCGACCCCGACCGTTGCGCACGTCAGATCGAACGGGCATGGGAGGTCGTGCGCGACAGATTCAGTTATGACGCGCACTTGCGCCGTCTCGCCGAGGTGGGTGTACGGAACACACAGCTGCAAGACCGGTCGTCGGTGCCCGGTGAGGAGTCATCATGAGTACCAATGCGCTCGCTCCCCATGTGGCACGGGCGAAACGGTTGTGGCGCAGGACCCCGCGGAAGGCGGTCCTGGCCGTGATCGTGTTGATCGCTTCTTCGATCGTCCTGTTCGGTGGACCACGGGCTGCTCTGGTCACGGCCTTCCTCGTGCTGGGCGGCGGTATCGCCTGGACGAGTCGGTCGCTGGCCGTGGTGAGGAAGGAATACAAGAGGCAGGGCGAGCGGGAACGACGACGGGTCTTCACCGCGGGCCGGGACATGGAGGAGATTCGCAGGCTCACCCGTCACCTGTGGGGAGGCTTCTCGGCAAGCACCCTGGTGGAGCTGCGGGAATTCAGCGCCGACCCCGGTCGGAGACCACCCGCCCGGGCCGCAGCTCTGGAGGTGATCGCGGACTGGTACGAGATCGCGGGTGAAAAGGACCGGGCGCGTGGCTTCCGGTACTCGGCGATGCTGGCCGACACCGCTCCGCCCGATGGATCCCGCCGGCTCGCGGTCTTGCGGGACGGGGGACAAGAGCGGCACTTCGACGTCCTTCACGTGTCCGACTTCTGCAACATGGGAGGGACGACCGGAAGCAACCTGCAGGAGCTCCAGGCACAGACACGAGCGGGGCTGCGCAGCGGACTTCTGCACAACCCGTTCGCCACCCAGCAGACGGGACGTCCCACCGACCCCAAGTTCAATCGGCTCCTGGACAACGATCTGGCCCGCTACGTGGCCCCCGGTGATCGGGTCACGTGCGATCTCATGATCATCCGGCACCCGAGAAGTGTCGAACTGCTCCGGGACGATCTGCCTCGGATCGAGGCCCGACGCGTGCTGTTGGTCATCAACCAGACGCCCTGCCGCTACTACGGGGATCAGGGGCGGGGAGAGAAGGTCTGGGACGTCTCCGAGACCCGTCGAATCCTGGAGTCGTGGGTCGGCGAACACGAATGGTGCCCGATCAGTCCGATGGTTCGGGAAGCATTGCTCCGGCATCACGCCGACGAACTCGGACCGGTCCGACTGTCCACCGAGGACTGGACGAACATCATCGATCTGCCCCGTTGGCGTAGAGAAGAGCGTCGAACTCCGGACGGGACGGTTCGGATCGGTCGCCATTCCCGAGATCATGTGTCCAAGTGGCCCGAGACGCGTGAGCTGTTGGAAGCGGCCTACCCCGCGGGGCGAAGAAGAGAGATTCATGTCCTGGGCGGCGCGAGGTCACCGGAACGGTTGCTGGGTGGCTTGCCGGACAACTGGGTGGTACGTGGATACGACACCGTGCCGGTGCGGGAGTTCCTGCACGGAATCGACGTGTACGTGTACCACACCTCCACGGACCTGCTGGAAGCCTTCGGGCGGGCACCTTTGGAGGCGATGGCCGCCGGGGTTCCGACCATCCTTCCTCCTCGCTTCGAGCGGGTCTTCGGGGAGGCGGGTCTTTACGCCGAGCCCGAAGGGGTGCGTGCGTGTGTCGAAGCGCTGGTCGATGACCCGGTCGGTTACGAGCGCCAGGTGGAAAAGGCCTGGAGGGTGCTTCAGGAGCGGTTCAGCCACGACTCCCACCTGGAACGGCTGAGAAGGAACGGAGTCGGAACGAGTGTCATAGCAGATAGTTACTAACCGAATACCTAAAGTTGTATCGATGAGGCATCGTCGACGGTGTTCTGGAGACAGGTTGGCTACGGGGGGAAGTCTTACCGCGGTGGACCGTGTGCTGAGAAGGGTGCACCGGCTCCCCAAAAAAGTGGTCTTCGGCATCGCGGCCGTACTCGGCCTGGCCGTTGTGCTGATGGCCGAGCCGAGAACCGCACTCGTGACGGGTGTTGGCCTCATGGCCGCGGGACTGCTCGGGATCGCCATCGCGGTTCGAGGCCTGAGAAGGACACTCACCCGGGAAGCCGCCCAGGACGAGCGGTGGGCCGAAGAGCGGCATGCCGCCGAAAAGGCCGCCGAGCAGGAACAGAGGAAGTGGGAAAAACGTGAGGCCCGGCACGAGCGGGCCCGCCAGAAAGAACACGAGGAGCAGCGCGAGCTCACACGTCTTCGAAGACTGCTTCGTCAGGGGAACGTGGGAGCAGGAGCCGATGCGATCAGGGAATTCTGTGCGGATTCGACCAGATCGAGGCATACACGGTTCGAAGCTCTCATGGCCGTGGCCGACCGGTACCGATCGGTCGGTGAGGAGGAGCGGGCCAGGGGATACCTCCGCTCGGCCTTGCTGACCGATCCGACGGCCATCACCGGAGCACTCGTCCGTGACTCCCTCGCCCCGAAGGGGCGCACTCTCCACTTCGACGTCCTTCACGTGTGCGATTTCGGGCTCCCCGGTGACAGCACCGACAGCAGCATCCAGGAGATCCGTGCGCAGACGGCCTCGGGGATGCGTACGGGGCTCCTCACGACCCCGGTCGACCGGAACGACGTCGGAAATCCGGTGAACCCGAAGGTCATCGAGGTCGTGGACAACGACCGAGTACGTTTCGTCCATTGGAGCGACCGGGTCACCTGCGACCTCATGATCATCCGGAACCCGAAGGTCTGTGAACACATCGTCGAGGACCTGCCGCACATCAGGGCCGCACACACCATGATCGTCGTGGACCAGCCACCTTTTGGTCACCACGGGGACGGCGGCGAGCCGGAACGTTCCTGGGACATCAGCAGGGTGCGGGCCGCACTCGGCGCACGCGGTGACGAGTACAGCTGGCACCCCATCGGCCCGGGGGTGAGGGACTCGCTCGTCACCCACCACGCCGCCGAGATGCGGGGGGTGCGCCTGGCCGACGAGGACTGGGTCGACATCGTCGACCTGGCGGCCTGGCAGCGCACCGGACGCCGTGTCCCGGACGGAAAGGTACGGATCGGGCGTCACTGTCGAGAGGATCCGTGCGAATGCTCCGAGACATCGGAGACGCACCCCTGGGGCGCAGAGTACGAAGTGCACGTGCTGGGCGGGGCCGACAGCGCGGCCGAACCACCTGGGAAGCAGACCTCCGGTAAGTGGATCCACGAGGCCGACACGGTGACACCTCTGGAGTTCTTGCACGGTCTCGACGTCTGCTCCCACTTCCCTGTCGCCGACCGTGTGGAGGCAGGTGGGCGGGCACCCCTGGAGGCGATGGCCGCCGGGGTGCCAACGATCATGCCGCCCGCCTTCAAGGCGTTGTTCGGTGACGCAGGTGTGTACACCGAACCTCCCGGTGTTCGTG